>JAJFLJ010000164.1 GCA_021772755.1 Candidatus Sumerlaeota bacterium | reverse complement strand
CGATCGGCGAGTGGGCGTACTGGATGTTCGACGCGTCGCTGCCCCGGGAGGTTCCGCTGTTCGTGATCGCGGTGCGCCGGGGCCCGAGCACGGAACTGTTCTGCGCGGAGATGTCGGCCTCCTTCGCCGAGGAGGACGGTTCCGTGATCGACCGGACGCTGACTCCCGCTCAGGCGGCCCTGCTGGACTACTGCCTGGAGACGGCGAACCCCACCGAAGCGGTGGATCCGGCCTGAGGGGCACGTTTTTCCTCGCGCCTGTCGGCTCCGTCCGTTTTGACAGGTCCTGTTATTTCAGCCGTTTGCCCCGATCGAGCCGGGCAAGACCGGCCAGCGGACCGGAGAAACCATGGATTTCGAAGTCGGCGACGTCCTTGTCGGTAAGTACGAGATCAAGAAGCTGCTCGGCGCCGGCGGGATGGGGAAGGTGTATCGCGCGCGACAGGTCGATCTGGGACGCGACGTCGCGCTGAAGATTCCCAGCCAGCAGGTTCTCGAATCCCCGGAGGTCATGGCCCGCTTCATCCGCGAGGCGAAGACCGTCGCGCGGCTGACCCACGACAACATCGTCCAGGTCTACGAGTACCATCACGAGGGCGATCTGGCGTTCATCGCGATGGAATTCGTCGAGGGCCAGGACATGAAGGCCTTCGTGAACGCGCCGCCGGACGACATCACGGTGCGCGACCTCTGCGCGATTCTCGAGGGCGCGTGCGAGGGACTCGACCATGCCCACGAGTACGGCATCGTCCACCGCGACATCAAGCCCCACAACATCATGGTGGCGCGTCTCCCCCGCGGGAAGTGGCGCGTGAAGGTGATGGACTTCGGGATCGCCCATATCGACTCCGCCGCGCAGATGACGGAGATGGAGGGGCAGCTGACGCAGACGGGACAGGCGCTGGGCACGCCGAGCTACATGGCGCCGGAGCAGATTCGCGGCAGCGGCGTGTCCCATCTCAGCGACCTCTATTCCTTCGGCTGCGTCATCTACTACGCGTTCACGCGCCAGACGGTGTTCAGCGGTTCGGGCCTGACGGTGGCCGTGGCGCATCTCAACGAAATGCCGCCTTCGATCAGAACGCAGCTGCCCGGACTTCCCGAGGCCCTCGACCAGGTGATCCTGAAGTGTTTGGACAAGGACCCCGCGAAGCGCTTCCAGACGGCCGCCGATCTTGGCCATGCCGTGCACGAGTCGCTGACCGGGGTCTTCGACGAACCGATGTCGACGATCTGGCACCAGTCGCTACAGGCGTCGGATGCGACGATTCCGATCGTCAAGTCACCCTCTCCGCAGACGGGTCAGGTCTCCGGCAGCCAACTGCAGGAAGTCCAGACCAAGGGAACCATTGACCATTCCGGCTTCACGGCGGTTGGCGGCGGAGCCGGGGCTGCGGCGTCCTCTCCCCCGCCTGCGGGTCTCGATGCGACGATCCCGGGCAAGCCGCTTGGCGAGGACATCAAGCCGAAGAAGAAGTCGAATCCGGTTCCGATCATCGCGGGAATCGGCGCGATGGCGCTGATTGTCGGGGTCGGTGCGGCGGTCATTCTGGGGCGGGGCGGCAAGGACGACGGCGATATGATCGCGACGGCGACTCCGACGCCTGCGGTCGCGAGTCCAACGGCTTCGCCAACCGATACGCCCGCGCCGGAATCGACGCCCACCCCCGAGCCAACGCAGGTCACCGCGGTGCGGCCGACAAGGACCCCGGAAGTCCGGAGCACGCCGACGCCGGTTCCCACGGCCACACCCGATCCGAGGATCAATCAGCTGAGCGCGAACGTCGAAATCGCCATGGATGCGACCGACCCCGTCCCCATCATGTACAACGCGTGGCGGGCCATCATGGAACTCCACGACAGATCGAACGACGAGGAATTCCGCGCCAACGCGCTCTCGCAGGCGGACGAAGTGGCGCGCCGAATCGTCACGTCTCCCCCGCTTCGGTCGATCGAGGGGGCGCGTTTCACGATGGGCAACCGGGAAGGCCATCCCGACGAATCGAAGGAGCACACCGTTCAACTGAGCAGCTATTCGATCGGCGTGTACGAGGTAACGGCGCTGGAGTTCGCGACGTTCCTGAACGCGGCGCCGGAGGCGCGCGCGCTGTTCGCGCCCGACAACGACACGAACGTGGTGTACGACGATTCGCTCGAACGGTACATGCCGCGCAGCCGCCACGAGATGCATCCGGCGAACGCCGTGAGCTGGTACGCCGCGAGCAAGTACGCCGAATGGCTCACGGGTCTGACGGGGCGGCCATTCCGGCTGCCCACGGAAGCCGAATGGGAGCGCGCCGCGCGGGGAACCGCGCGCATGCTCTATCCGATGGGCAACAAGGCTCCGACCAGCCTGGAGGCCAACTTCCAAACTGGGGCGACCGTCGCGATCAACGAGAGGGGTGGCGCCAGCATGGGGTCGAGACTCGTTCACATCGGCGGCAACGTCGCGGAGTGGTGCTCGGACTGGTACGACCCGGACGCCTACAAGGAACCCAACCGCATCGACCCCACGGGGCCGACCGACGCGGAGGCGGAAGAAAGCCGGACGCGGCGCAAGGTTCTGCGGGGTGGCGGGTTCCTGGCCTCGGCGGAAGACCTCTCCCTGTCGGGCCGCGGCCGCGCCGAACCCGATGCCGAAGAGCCCGACATCGGTTTCCGTCTGGCGTTGACCCGCTAGAGTTCCATGCCCGTGTTGAACCCATACAGACAGACGACCGGAGACTTTCTCATGGCAAATCGATGCATTCTGGGTGCGCTGGCATTCGCGGCGCTGCTGGTCATTTCCGGATGCGGCGCATCGGGCGCCAGGTTCAAGGACCCCCAGGTCCCTTCGGGAACCACTCCCCTGCCGGTCCGCGTTCTCGTGGTGCCGTTCGAGGACGAGCGCGACTTCGATCAGAAGCCGGCGCAGATCAAGTCCTCGGCTCCGCTGACCATCGCCCGCAGTTTCAGCTACGACCGCCCGGACGAAGCCTATACCGCCGCCGGCAAGCCCTTTCCCGAGCGCCTGGCGGAGGAACTGGCCGAAGACATCGCGGAGAGCGGTCTCGTCGAGAAGGTGACCTACGCGCGTCACGACCGCATGCCGGAGAAGGGCACCTACGACCTGATACTGAAGGGCAAGCTGCTCAAGACCGAGCAGTCCGGGCGGGTCTATCTCTACGGACTCGTGCTTCCCCTGGGAATCTATCTGTACGACGTTGCCTGGTATCTTGGCCTGCCGAAGACGCGCCGCGACTACGATATCGAAACCGAGTTGCAGTGGTACAACGGCTACGACGACACGCCGATCGGAGTTCCGGTGCGCTCGTCCTACGACACGCCGGGCAAGACGTTCTGGGTCTACTCCGAAGAGGGGCGAATGGACGACGTTTCCAAGCGCGTGAAGCCCTCGTGGAACGACTTCGTGGACGCGACGGTCGCGGACCTGCCGGGAGGCGGGGATTCGCACTGGGCGGCTCTGAAGAGCGAAGGCGTCGAGCACATGGCGCGCATCGCCCGCGAGGAGGAGTTCCGCCGCAAGGGCGCTCCGCCGGTCTTCGCGTTCATTTCCCCCGACACCGGCAGCACGGTCCGCGCGACGGACGCCAACGTGCGCTGGAACATCTCCGCGCCCAACGGCCTGAAGACGGCGCGCCTGACGCTCGGCGGATCGTCCGTGGAGCTGGGTCTGGCGAGCTTCGATCTTTCGTCCGACGCGACCGCGCCGCGCTCCGTGGCGGCGAGAACGGTGAACGTGCCGCTGGAACTCGGCGAGAACGAGTTGGTGGCGACCGTTACCGACTGGCGCGGCAACGAAACGACGGCGGAGCTTCGGATTTCGCGTCTTCCCCAGCCGCTGCAGCCGGCCGACCGCCATGCGCTGCTGATCGGCATGGGTTCGGACGCGGCGGTCAACACGGTGCGGGAACTCGAGCGCGCCGTGACCGATCCCTTCGCCGGCCAGTTCGAGAAGAGCCGCGTGACCGCGATCACGTCGCCGGAGTTCGACCCGGCCCGCATCGAAAGCGTCATCAACGAGTTCGGCGCCGGCCCCATCGGGGACCAGCTGGCAATGATCTACATCGCCGCCCCGGGGACCGCCTCCTCGATGTCTCTCGGCTCGGGTTCGGACGCGATGCCTCTGACGCGTGTGGCGGAGATTCTGGAGCGCCAGCTCGCGACGGACGTCGTCTTCGTGGTTCTCGACGTCGAATGGGACGCGACCGCCGATGGCGAGGTTCTCGACACGTTCGACGACGCGCCCCCGAGATGGGGAGTGGCCACATCGGCGACGACGCCGAAGGCCGGCGCGGTTCGGGCGAGCCGCTTCGCCTACGGATCGACGATGGCGGACCTGTTGACAGAACGTCGCAGCGGCGATTCGGCACTCACGATCGAGCGGTTCTTCGACGAGGTCGCGGCGCGCGCGGAGGACTCGACCGGTCTGGAGCCGGACCTCGCGGGCCGTTTCGATCCCAACGCCACGATGGTGAGCTACCAGTGACGGCTGTCCTCGGCATCGATATCGGCGGTTCCGGAATCAAGGGCGCGCCCATTTCGACCACCGACGGTGCCGCTCTCGAAGAGCGGCACCGCATCGCGACGCCCCAGCCCGCGACGTCCGGTGCGATCATGGATGCCGTGGCCGAACTCGTCGAGCACTTCTCGTGGAAGGGGCCCGTCGGGATCGGATTCCCGGGCGTCGTCCGGGATGGCGTCATCTTCACCGCGGCGAATCTCGACAAGAGCTGCATCGGCGTTTCGCTCGCATCGGAGCTGGGCGAGAGAACCGGTTGCGCCTGCACCGTGATCAACGACGCGGACGCCGCCGGCATGGCGGAGATGCGGTTCGGCGCGGGAGTCGGCCGAAGCGGCGTTGTGATGGCGCTGACCGTCGGCACGGGGATCGGCTCCGCCCTGTTCAGCAACGGGTTGCTCGTTCCCAACACGGAGCTCGGGCATATGACCCTGAGCAACGGAAAGCACGCCGAGTCCTTCGCGTCCGACGCGGTGCGCAAGAAGCGCGACCTCTCTTGGAAGGAATGGGCCGAGCGGTTCGGGGTGCTGCTGGCGGACCTGGAGTTCCTGTTCTCGCCGGAGCTGTTCATCCTGGGCGGCGGCGCCAGCAAGAAGTTCGAACGCTTCGGCGACAGCCTGAACGTCGATGCGGAAGTCGTTCCCGCGAAGCTGCGGAACATGGCGGGCATCGTCGGCGCGGCCGCCTACGCGGCGGAGTGCGACGCGCGGCTTCAGCCCGCGTAGCGCGCGCACGGAGCGTTCCAGAACAGTCGAGCAAGCCGAAAGGCGGTACGAACATGAAGGCAGTCGGATACAACCACGCCGGGCCGGTCACGGCGCCGGACGCTCTGATCGAATTCGAAGCGCAGACTCCGGAACTTGGGCCCCGCGACCTGTTGGTCGAGGTTCGGGGAGTATCGGTCAACCCCGTGGATGTGAAGGTGCGGGCGAAAGTGGCGCCGGACAGCGGCACCAAGATCATCGGCTACGATGCAGCGGGGATCGTCCGGCAAACCGGAAGCGATGTCGGGAACTTCAAGGTCGGCGACGAAGTCTTCTACGCGGGCGACATCACGCGACCCGGCACCAACTCGGAATTCCATGCCGTCGACGAGCGAATCGTCGGAACAAAGCCGAAGTCCCTTGACTTCGCCGAGGCGGCCGGTTTCCCGCTAACCTCTATTACCGCCTGGGAGCTCCTGTTCGATTCCCTGGGAATCGCGGAGGGGGAAGGGGACGGCGAGAGTCTGCTGGTCATCGGCGGTGCGGGAGGCGTGGGATCGATTCTCATCCAGCTTGCCAGGAAACTGACAGGGCTGACCGTGATCGCCACCGCGTCCCGGCCGGAAACCAACGAGTGGACACGAAAGATGGGCGCCCATCACGTGATCAACCACCGGGAATCGCTTGTGGACCAGGTCGGAGACCTGGGACTCGAGCCACGCTACGTTGCCGCGCTTACCGGGACGGAGCAGCATTTTCCCGCCATCGTCGAACTCATCAAGCCGCGCGGCCATATGGCGCTGATCGACGATCCCCGGTCTCTGGATATCCTGTCGGGCAAGCTCAAGGCTCTGACCTTCAGCTGGGAATTCATGTTCGCGCGCCCGATGTACCAGACGGACGATATCGAGAAGCAGCATGAACTGTTGAACCGGGTCTCGCAGCTGATCGACGACGGCACGCTGATTTCCACCGTGACCGGCAATCTCGGGAGGATCGGCGCAGAGACGCTCAAGTCCGCCCATGCGCAGCAGGAGAGCGGACGCGTCATCGGCAAGAACGTCCTGGACGGATTCTAGCGGCAGTCATATCAGCAGGCTACCTAAGAACGGGAGAGCGCGGATGTCCAAACTGACTGTCGTCGCCAACATCAAGGCGAAAGCCGACAAGATCGATCTCGTGAAGACGGAGCTGCAGAAGCTCATCGGGGCCACGCTCGTCGAGGAGGGCTGTCTCCAGTACGATCTGCACCAGGACAACGAAGACCCCGCCCTTTTCATGTTCTACGAGAACTGGGAGTCCCGCGCGCTCTGGCAGACGCACATGGCCAGCCAGCACCTGCGGGACTATATGGCCGCGACAGAAGGTGCGATCGAGGAATTCACCCTCAACGAGATGACGCACCTGGCCTGACGCGCGACACGTTCCGGCGTCGGTCACGCGGCATAGCGCTTCATGATCTCCAGGCATCCACCCCGATAACCCGCGCCGAACAGGTTGAGGTGGTTCAGCAGGTGATAGAGCCTGTAGATGTCCAGGCGTTCAGAACTGCCATCCGCCAAAGGCCAGGCTTCCTCGTATGCCGCGTAGAACGCGCGGCTGAAGCCGCCGAAGAGCATCGTCATCGCGAGGTCCGCCTCGCGACGTCCGTAGTACGCGGCGGGGTCGATCAGGACGGGTTCGCCATCCCGCGAACACATGAAGTTTCCGACCCAGAGATCGCCGTGCAGAAGGCAGGCGGGTTCCTGCGGTTCGGCGATCAGCCCGGAGAGGCGCTCCATCAGCCGCTCGCCGAGTTTCGCGACCGCCGCGTCGGCGCGTCCGGAGTCGCGCGCAAGACGCAGCTGGTGGCCGAGGCGCCGTTCGCGCCAGAAACCGACCCAGTCGTCGCTCCAGCCGTTGGGCTGCGGAGTCGAACCGAGATAGTTGTCGTGCTCGAAACCGTACCGGTCGTGTCGCGAGCGGAGATGATGTTCCGCGAACCGGCGCCCCAGTTCCGCCTGGAAACCCGGGCTTGGAGTTCCGGGCTCGATGTACTCCATGACCAGAAACGGAGAGACACCATCCACTCCCCCGCCGTGGCCGACCGGATTCGGAACGCGAATGGCACCGACCGCCGCGATGGCACCGAGGGCTTCGGCTTCGCGCTCGAACATCGCGGGAAGCGGCGCGGGATTGGACTTCACGAAGTACCGGCGGCCGTTCCGCAGTTCCACGCACGCGGCGGCGTTGATGCAGCCGCCGCCAATGGAAACCGCTGCGGCCACGGGCGAATACCGGCCCGTCTTCTCTTCGAGAAGGTCCGCGACGGCCTCGTCCAGCCGACTCACGACTCCTCCTTCAGCAGCTCCCCGAGCAGAGGCTCCGCAGCTTCCTGGATCAGATCGAGAACCTTCTCGAATCCGTCCGGTCCGCCGTAGTACGGATCGGGGACGTCGGTGCCCTTTGCGCTCGGGTGAAAGTCGAGAAACAGCTTTATCTTTCGGGCGTGGCGGCCCGATTCGTCAAGGGCCCGGATGTCTCTCAGATTGGCGCGGTCCATGGCGAGAACCATGTCGAACGCGTCGAGGTCGGCGCGCTGGAAGTGGCGGGCGGACTGGCCGTCGAGGCTGATTCCACGACGCGCGGCGGCGGCGGTCATGCGCGCATCGGGGGGATCACCGGCGTGGTAGCCGATGGTCCCGGCGGAATCGATCTCGATGCGGTCGGCGAGTCCGCGCTCGGCGACGAGCCGGCGAAAGACCCCCTCGGCGGCGGGAGACCGGCAGATGTTGCCCATGCAGACGAAGAGGATTCGCTTCATTCTGGAATTATCCGTCTAAACGAGGGATTTTTCGGTGATCTGCTCCCCGCTCACCCTGGAGCAGAGTCTCTCGTGCATGGATGCCGATTCGTGGCGGGGAGTCAAGAGGCCGACGGCCAAGGGTCCCTGGGACTTCGCCCGAATCGCCCGGTGTTCGCCCGGGTGCTGTCCGTTCTTCCCGCTGCGTCGTCAGTGCCGCCCTGTCGATGCGCACCTCCGCGTTCTTCGGGAGGACGGCGCACGGTGTCGAACCGCCAACCACCGCCGTTCCCGCGTCTCGATCGGGCGATGCACTTTCGCATTGCGCGAAACGCCCCTCCACGGGAGCGGGAAGCGAAAGTGATCTTGCCCCAGGGGGCGCCCGCCAGCCCGATGAAGACGCTCGTGGTCGGCAGCCAGGCATGGAATTTCTCCCGCGATTTTTTCCTTCGAAAATCATGTAAGAAAGACGCGGCGAGGGGTCTTTGTCTTTTTGTTCTGCCATTTTTTGGGCTTCGAGTGTGCCCGTTGATCGACATTCGCGGCGGAAAACCCGCCCACGGAATCGGAGACGATACCCATGAAGCAGTTCGTTCGTTCGTCAGTCATCGCCCTGGTCCTGTTTCTTGGAAGCAGCGCCGCCACCGCCCAGACCTGTACGCCCGCCCAGGTCATCCAGTGCAATCAGACGTTCGCCAACACTCTCATCATCGCCAACGAGTGGAACCGCGCCAGCGGCGGCACCAGCAGCTTCGTCAACGATTCGTTCACGGAGTTCATTCTGATCCAGCCGCTCTCGGTCTCGACCATGAACGAGATGGCCTTCGGCGACTCCGATACGAACCGCGCCACGAAGAATTCGATCGTCCATTTCCAGAACATGGGCGGTCTCCTGACCGGAACCGGCCTGACCTTCTTCCCCGTCGGGACCGTCATCGTGGTCGCCGGTTCCAACTCCTCCCCCACGCAGGACCTCTCCTACGACCCGGTCAACGGCGACTGGAACATCGTCATCAGCACGTCCAACAGCACCTACATGAACATCGTCTCGAACACGGGCGTGATCGAGAACAAGGACACGGTGTGGGTCGACCGCAGGACGAACCCGAACTATTCGAACACGAACGTGAGCGAAGAGGGCTTCGGCCTTGTCTTCGGAAGTCCCGCCGCGAATTCCGGCATCGGGATCAGCGCCACGGTCGTCGGCGTGGGAACGCCGGGTAACGGCAAGTGCATCTCGCTCATTTCGACTCTCGACTGCGCGTGCGTCAGCAGTTCCTGGGACAACCAGGTACAGGAGCCGTGTTCGCCGGGTACGTGCAACGGCGGGTTCAATTCGGCCTACTGCAGCGGCCTTCAGCAGGACCCGCTTCTGGCGAACGTCATCGCGATGTCGGCCACCGGCAAGCCCGGGGGGCGCATCACGGTTTCCTGGGAGACCGACTTCGAAGAGGACAACGCCGGCTTCCACGTCTATCGCGTGCTGTATGGCGAGGAGAAGAGCCTCAACAACGGCGACGATCTTGGGCAGCGCCTCACGCCCTACCTGATTCCCGCCGAGGGCTCCGAGTTCTCGGGAGCCGTCTACGAGTTCGTGACGGACGACGTCCTCATCCGCGAGGGTCAGTACGGCTACTGGCTCGAAGACGTTGATATCCATGGGGTCAGAACGCTCCACGGCCCTATCCTGTCCACTTTCAGTGCACAGTCGCTGGACACCACGGCGGTCGAGAACTGGTCCGGATACAACTAAGTCCATATTTCCCAGCATTGAACGACTTTCACCAAGCGACTATGCCACTCCAAGCGGAGTGGCATAGTCGCCGCTTGCTATCCGTGCGCGAGTCCGGCTATCTTCACGAGTGGAACGGAGAGACGGGCGTTTGCCACCCTTTATCCCATAACGCAGTGTAAGGTCTTGCACACCGTGTCTGACGTCAGCCCGTTCGGCTCCCTGCCCGTAACAAAGTCGCCGACCCGGGTCTTTTCCCCAGTCGAGAAGGCGGTATCCCGTCGTGGCGCGGAGCGCTCCGAAGCCGCTCTCTCGGAAGAGGCGTTTCGACGCTTTCAAGCGGGAGACGAAGATGCGTTCGCCCAAGTCATCGAGCTCTACCAGGCCCGCATGATCGGCTTTCTGATGTTGTTCACCGGACTTCGGGAAACGGCGGAGGAAATCGCGCAGGACGCATTCCTGAAGCTGCACAAGCACCGCGAGAGCATCGATGGTCCCTCGAAGATTCTTCCCTGGTCGATGATCACGGCGAAGCGAATGGCGATTCGGGAATCCGGCCGGCTCTTTCGCCGACTCGAGATTCCCGTCGGTCCCGAGACCATCCGCTGTCTGGGCGATGCGGTCCAGGCCAGCCAGCGGGACAGCAGGCAACGCGAGCAGATCGCCTACAGCCTGGCTGTCAGCCTCAACGGACTGAAGCGGATCGACCGGGAACTGGTCGTCCTTCGATTCTTCTCCGGGCTTCGCATCCGCGAAATCGGAGAGGTGCTGGGGATGCCGATCGGAACCGTGGGCGTGAAGCTTCGCCGAGCGCTCGACCGTCTTGCGATCCTGCTGGAGAAGCAGGGACTGACCAGGGAGGACTTGCTGTGACCCATCCGAAGAAGATCGATTCCGAGTTCCTCGAGGAGGCCCTCTCGGCGACCAGCCAGAACTGGCGGGACGGCCAGCCGGCCTCTCCCGAACTTGCGGCGAACACCCTTCGCCGGCTGCGCGAGGAGAACGGGCGTCCGGCCCCCTCGCGCCGCTACGCGCTCCTGCCCGGCATACCCGTCCTCGTCGGAAGTTGCGCTCTCGTTCTCGCCATCGCGATCGGGATGTTCATGTCCAATTCCGCAGGTGCCGTGTCCACGAAGCGCGGGCGCGTGACCGTTTCCGGGCTTGCCGGCAAGTTCGACCGCCTCATGGACGGTTCCGTCATTCGGACGGGCTCCAACAGCACCTCGATCGTGGACTTGGACAACGGCCGCGTTCGCGTCTTTCTGGCGGATTCCACGACTCTGAGCGTGGAGGCGGAGGACGAAACCGGGATCGTGTCCGGCTCCGTGTGGGTGTCCGTCACGCCGAATTCCGGCCGCTTCGTCGTGGCCACGCCGGCGGGCGACGTCGAAGTCCACGGAACTTCCTTCGGCATTCAGACCGATGGGAACGGAGCCAGAATCTACCTGGCGGCGGGTGCCATCTCGCTTCATGGAAATGGCGGGGTGACGCGTCTCGCGCCGGACCAGTTCGTCGATCTGGCCAGTCCCGCATCCGATGTCGAAGTTCGCTCCGTCGCCGCTGCGGACGGTCCTCCCGAATGGGCGACCCGTCTCTACCAGGACTACCAGATCACGTATTCCGGCTCCTACTTCCCCTCGTCCCGGACGCGATAGTGACCGAAGCGCTCCGCCGATCCGACTCCGACCGGGCGTTTACGCTCGTCGAACTGCTCGTCGTCGTGGCGGTCATCGCGATTCTTGCGGCCATCGCCGTTCCGAATTTCCTGGAGGCGCAGACCCGCAGCAAGGTCTCCGCCGCGAAAGCCAACCTCCGGACCGGCGAGACGGTTCTCCAGGCCTATGCGGTGGACAACGCCCGCTGGCCAGGAACGCGGTCGGTGTTTCCCGAGGATCCGCTCGGCGTTCTCGCCCACGTCCAGCTCCGCGTTCTCTCCACGCCCGTCGCGTATCTGACCTCCACAAGCGTTCTGCACGATCCGTTCGGCGACATTCGCGTTCGGGTTCGCACACCGGGCCAGCCAGGGGCGAAGCAGGGCGGCGGCGTCTTCCCCGAACTCCAGCCGCCCAACGACCGCAAGAGCCTGCTCTATTTCCACTATCCCACCATCGCCTCGCGCCAGTCCCTGGCCTCCCTCGATCGCTTCGCCTGTTCGCTGCTGAGCATCGGCCCCGACCAGGTCGACTCCGCCGGCGCGTACGTGATCGCGAGTCCGGCGGATTTCGCCGGGCGCTTCGCCGCCTGGGGGCTCGCGCATCCCGCCGATACCGTCTACGATCCGACCAACGGAAGCGTGAGCGAAGGCGACATCACCCGTGTCGTCGGAACGGCGCAACCCTACGGCCCATGAAGACGATTCCGCGCCACCTCGTCCTGCCGGCCGTCGTCGCGATCGCGACGGCGACGGGGCTTCACGCGCAGACGTTCCAGACCGGCATCGTGCCGCAGGACATCGTCGTGACCGACTTCGACCGCGACGGCTGGAACGATTTCGCCATCGCCCACGCCTTCGACGACACGGTCGCCATCGTTCGCGGCGACGGCGGCGGAGGGTGGCTCCCGCCGGAGTCCCACGAGCTGGGAATCGTTCCCGCCCATCCCTTCAATTTCCCGCGCGCCGTCGATACCGCCGACTACAACCACGACGGCTATCCCGACATCACCGTCCTTTGCTCCGGAAACTTTCTCTTCGGGGCCCCTCCGAGTCTGCAAACGCTGCTCAACCGCGCGGACGGGACATTCGTTCCCCTTCCGCCCGACCCGCTGCAGCCATCCGTCGCCACCGATCTTTTTCCCGTGCACTTCGCCTTCGGCGAGTTCACGGGCGACTGCCATGCGGACATCGCCGTCGCGCAGTCCCGCGACTTCTCCGTCCGCATCATGGAGGGGGACGGCACCGGGCGTTTCTCGAGCGGCGCTCTGGTTCCGATGCCGGTGGATTCCGCCGGACCGTCGGACCTTCTGATTCTCGACATCGACTTCGACGGACTCGACGATCTCGTCGCGGTTTCCGAAGACTCTCTCGACCTTTCGTTCCAGTCGCCCTCCGGGACGTTCTCCGCCGGAACCAGCGTCGCACTGCCAGTCGCCGGTACGGTGCTTCGCAGCGTCATCGCGACGGACTTCGACGGCGACGGGTTGCGCGATCTCGCCATCGCCGACGCCGCAGGCCGCGTTCTGCTGCTCTCCGCGTTCGACGCGACCGGCGGCTGGGCCTCCCATACGGTTCTCGCGGACGCGTCGCTGGCGGAACCATCCGACATCGCCACCGTCTACTGGGACGGGGATCTGAAGCCCGACCTCGCGGTGACGGACTTCCAGACGTCGATGGTTACCGTGTTTACCCGTGCCGGCGGCATCGAGACCGCAAGCGCATGTCCCGCCGCGCGACGGGTCGCCGCAGCGGACGCGAACGGCGATGGAGTACAGGACCTGTTCGTCCTCTGCCAGGGCGACCAGTCCGATTCGGCAAATCCCGACGCCGCGATTCTGGCGAATCCGAACGTACCGGTCACTTCCGGAACGTCCACCCTGGTGCACTCGGACACAATCGGAGACAACGCGGGAGTCCGAATCGCCGGCGCGCAAATGCTCTCCGCCTCCAACGCCACGTTTCTCTGGACCGCCTTGCCGTCGCGCAAAGGCATCCAGGAGTTCAACCCCGCGCCGAATCTGAACGCATCGCCCGCCAGCCGCATTCGCCGGCAGCAAACCTGGCCCTTCTCCGCCGGGGGGATCGTCTTTACCGGCGTCAACGCGTACTGGGTTCTCGAGCGGGACGCGGCGACTGTCCACCACTACAACGTCAACTCAGGGCTTCAGGAGTCCGTCGCTCTCGCGACCACGCCCGACACCTACGGCTTCACCGGCTTGGCGCTCGACGCGGACACGGGGGACTTCTACGTTTCCGCGGCGCTGACCGGTTCGATCCTGCGCTTCGCCGCCGACGGAACGCTTCTCGAATCGACGACCGTTTCGCCGCCCGCGTGGGACCTCGGGTGGGACGACGACCGAAGCCGTCTCGCTGCGGTCAATCCCGCCCGCAATGACGTCCGTTTCTTCGACGCGTCGCTCCAGCCCGATTCGGGCCCGGGCTTCGATCTCTCCGCCGAACCGCATCTCTACGCATGCCAGGGCATCACGGGCATCGCGAAGTCCGCGAATCTCGACGACTTCCATCTCCTGCTGGGCAACGGTCTGTTGCTTCGCCGCGAAATGGCCACGGGCGACATTCCCGACGTGGTCGCCGTCGCACCCGTGACCGAAATCGCCGGGATGGCGATCGATTCCTCCGGCGGTCTCCTCACCATCGGCAAGGATGGTTTCCTGCTCGCGACCGATGCGGGGGACCCCACCGACTCGTACTTCGTTTCCCTGCACGCCATTCTTGCGACGCACCCCGACTTCCGTTTCGGAGGCGTCGCCTGGGACGCCGCCGCGAGCGAACTCCTCGTCGCCCACGAATCGAAGCCGCAGTTCGCCCGGTTCCTCGCCGACGGCACCTTCCTCGGGCTTGTAACTCCTGCCGCGCTTTCCAGCGCCGGTTCGTTCACAGGCCGGATCGCCACGGAGGAACCGACCGGCCGTGTGTTCCTGACCACGGACTTCGCCGCCTATTCCTCGGCCGACGCCTTTCGCATTCCGGTGCCGCACGGGACACGCGCCATCGCCGCCGGTTCCGGCTACCTCGCCGGCGAAGGCCCGGCCGCCGGATTCGTTTCGCTTCGGACCTCGGACGGCTCGGGCGAGGCCCTGGCGGTCTACACGGGCGAGCCATCCGCCCGCGCCATCGGATTCGACGCCGAAGGCCGGCTGATCGTCCTCCACGGCGACGCACAGATCGCCTGGGGCGAGTTCGACATCGAAGTTCCAACCAACACCGGCTTGGGCGACTGGCGTTCCTACTGACCAGCTCTCCGCGCGCCCCCATCGTCTCCAACATCCGATGTAAGAAAATCCTCCCGATGCGGATTAAGCACATTGGACGGGACACCGTATTCGCGTGTTCCCGTTCGGAGCTGGGCCGAATTCACTCCCGATTTCCGGATTCCAAATGACGACGAACAAATACACTCTCCACAGGCGCGGTTTCACGCTGATCGAAGTCCTCGTCGCATCGGCCATGACCGCGCTCGTCGCCCTCGCGATTCTCGCGGGCATCATCTACAATGTCCGTGTGCGGGCTCTCGCCCGCGAGCACACCCAGGCCACGCGGCTCCTCACGCAGGTCATGGAGGAGTTCCGCCACCGCCAGTACAGCGACCTCATCAATGTCGTTCCCGGAACGCTCGTCCTGGACGACAACGGAACCCCGGACTACAACACGGACGACATCACGGCGACCGTGACTCTTACGTTCTACGACTATGCAACGGGCACCGTGTCGACCGACCTTCCCCTCGACACACTTCTCGTCATCGAAGCCGAGGCCCGGTGGCAGTCGCCCAACACCGGCAAGTTCCACTCGACCATCATGGTGACCCAACATTCCAGGAGCGTGGTCGAGACATGATCGTGGCGAACCTCCTCCGCAGGCGCCGCCGCGCGCTCACCATGATCGAGCTCTCCGTCTCCATGGCGATCTTCTCGATCGTGGGGATCGGTGCCGCATCGGTCACTCTCATCGCCGGCCGGCACACCTACGAGACGCTCGACCTGATCCGCACCCAGGACAAGGCGCGCCTGATCATCGACACGCTGAACCGCTATCTGATCATCGCCGAGGGCGACTTCATCGTCGAGAACAGCGGAAAGACGCTCCGGTACGTGGACCCCATCCAGTCCCTGGGCGGCACCAGCGTGACGTCCAAGGTCGTGTTCGACGACACCGACAACACCCTGAAGTTCTGGCTCGACGAAACGGGTTCTCCGATCCGCACCTGGTACAACATCGACACGGTGACGTTCTCCCAGGACGTCTCCACGTGGAAGTCCGAGAGCAAGCTCATCACCGTCAACCGCATCCCCGACGGCTCCCTCGATCTCGTCAAGGTCAGCCTCACCATCGAACCGAAGATGCCCTCCAACGCCGGCAAGGGCGTGACGGAAGAGCGAATCCTCTTCGCGCGAAACTAGAGTTGCAGCCAATTCGAAACGACCACGGAGCATCACCAGTGACTCACAGGACTTTCGCCAGACGGATCGGAAGGCGGGGCAGCATCTTCCTCGCCGTTCTCATCATCATGATTCTCGCCGCCACGGGCGTCGTGCTCTCCACGGCGGCGACCACCTACGAGCTCCGCCAGGCGCGCCGCTCCTACGACCGCCAGCAGGCCTACTACGCGGCGGAAGCCGGCGTGCAGCGGGTCGTGCACTGGTACAACAATCCGGCATCCGCGCCGGCGTCCCTCGCCGTGCGCAGCGGAGGGAACGTCCCCGCCGCCGCTTCGACGTGGGCGGCTTCCTCCTCCGATCTCGAAACCTCCTTCACGCTGCGCATGAAGCACAGCGGCAGGACCATCGCCAAGGTCGTCGAACTCGAGGTCGGGCCGCCCCCGGGCGGCGTTGCCGCCGGCAAGGCCACTGTCAAGGCCACCGGCGAGACGCTCACCGGCGTGCGCGCCACCATCGAAGTCGTCCTCAAGGCACCCAGTTCGACCCCGCTGATCATCCCCGCCGCCCTGATGACGGAGGGGCTCGTCACGACAGGAGGCAACTTCCAGGTCCACTGGGGCGAGATATGGGCGCAGGGAGATGTCGAAGCTCCCGTCCAGTGGAAGGACTGGCCCCTGACGATCCCAGGTTCGACGGCATACGTCGAACCCTCCGGCCCGGCACCCGGCCAGGATCCTTGGTTCCAGGTGAAGAGCGAGGGGTACCTTCGATCGTCCAACGGAACCAACTACATCGACGGTCGCATCGACGGACTGAGCACCGCCACCGCCCCAGCCCTTCCCGGCGGCGACTACTCGACCACATCGGACTGGGACAACGAACCCAGCACTCCCGACGAACTGCACATGTCGGGGCACCCCTACTACCAGCCCTTCATCAATTTCGACGGCATCGATCCCACGATCCCCCATCTCCACGCCAACAACTACGGGGGACATCCCGACCACGAGTTCCGCGAGAACATCTACACGAACCAGACGCTCGACTGGCCCGACCTCACGTACGACACCATGAAGAACTACGTGCTCGACAACGGTCTCGCCTACTACCGCCTCACCAACGACGGCGACGTCGTCGACGAGAACGGCGTGGCCCGCGACTTCTACTATATGTTCTCGCGCGCCACGTCCCTCAGCCCCGGCGACACGCGCGACGGCATCGAGCCCACGGACCCCGACGACATCAGCCGCGACCAGGCGGCTCCGGTGATCTTCGTCGATACGCCCGACGGACGCTCCCCCGCCGAATGGGCAGCCGACGGGCTCTCCCTTCCCGAGGTCCAGATCTCCGGAAACGACAACTTCTACTACGGCATGTTCTTCATCGCCGGAGACGTGACGGTCAACGGTGCGGGCAACGAGGAGGATTTCGACGCACCCGAGATGCCGGACGGCTCGATCTACGGCGACCCGATCGCGATTTCCTGGTACGGGCTGTTGCTCTCCTACGGACTCCTGACGACCTCGGGAAACCCCTCGGCCTACGGCGCGGTCTACGCCGCCGAGGGGTACGACGGCAGCGGAACCTGGTCGATCCACTACGATGTCCGGCTGCGCGACCCAACCCGCCAGCAGCCTTCGGGCCGCGTGACGATCGCCATGTGGGACACTTACTGACGGATACGCACAGGGTGGCGGGCGGAAATCTTCGTGGGACGGAGTGTCGTGGCCAATACTGCCCGCAAGAAGCGCAGGACCAGGTTCCTGGTCGATCCGAAGTTCCAGGGCTACACCCTCTTCTGGGTGTTTCTCCTCTCCATGTTCGTCATCGTGTGCCTCACCGCAGCCATTCATCTCACGCTGTTCGCCGTGCAGTCCGGCGTCATGGACGAGATGAAGGGGACCGCCACCGCCATCGTGGTCACGCTCGGCACGGCGCTTCTGGCTTTCGTGGTCGTCGCGGGGCTCTACCTGTCGCATCGCATCGCGGGACCGGCGATGCGCTTTCGCCACGTCCTCGACTCCATCGAGACCAACGTCCATCCGATCCCCAAGGTCTATCTCCGCAAGGGCGACGCCATGATGGACGTGGCCGAATGCGTCAACCGCCTGATCGACCGCGTCGAAGTCCGCGAGGCGGAGAACCGTCATTTGGCGTCGGATATCCTGGAACGGCTTGCGGACCTGGAGAAGCAGGTCTCCGGTAGCGACGTCGCGAAGTCCGCCGAATTCGGCGAGGACATTACCGGCATCCGCGAATCCTGCGACCGCATCGCACTGCTCAACCACGCGCCCGCCGAAGCCTGACGCCGTACGACGGCGCGATGGCTGAACCGCGATCCGAAAGAGGAGATCGGGAGGATCGATCTCCGCGGGTACGCTAGCGGCAGCCCGTTTGGCTTCCCCGACCCCCCTCGGGATCGAGCCGAGTCACGACGACGTGGGAACTCCCGGGGAAGTACTCCGAGGGTCGGAATCCTTCGTCGGACAGCATTCCCTTCCTACCAATTCCGAACTCCTCGAGTAGCCGCTCAACCCAGGGCGGATCGCGGGTGGCGGCTTGCCACGAGGTTGGCGTGTGAGCCTGACCGGGGAGCGGCGAGTCTTCGGCCGGGGGCGAAGCGGAGCGTTTTCCCCCTTGCGCGCTCTCCAAAGCCGCTCGAACGCAGGTTGCAGCGAGGGCGGCGCGGGGCAAGGGTGCGGGTAATACTTCACGGTCCCCCAGGCGCGATCACCATCTGATCGACCGGGCGGAACGGCCGCCAGACGGACCGGAGTTTTTAATGGGCGCATTCGGTGCGATCGCGAAATGGCTTCACACGATGTACCCGGCGGGTACCGTGGAGAGACTCCCTGTCGTCGAGCCGGATGGATCGACGAGCGTGCCGGGCGTCTACGTGGTCGGCGATCTCGCGGGCATTCCGCTTCTGAAGTTCTCCCAGGACACCGGCGCGCGGGTCGTCGGAACGCTGACGGGCGATCCGAGATTCCGGAAGTCCGAAAGCAACGAGGTCTTCGACGTGGCGATTCTCGGCGCCGGGGTGTCGGGGATTTCCGCGGCGCTGGAGTGCGCCCGCAGGGGGCTGCGGTACACCGTTCTGGAATCGGCGGAGGCGTTCTCCACGATCGTCAACTTCCCCAGGCAGAAGCCGATCTACCTCTACCCCACCGGGATGGAGCCTTCGGGAAGTCTGCGGGTGACGGGCGACGTGAAGGAAACGCTTCTCGACGAACTGCGCGAGCAGGCAATGGACGCGGGCCTGGACATCAGGACCGGCGTGCATGCCTCGCACATCGCGCGCAAGGGCGACACGCTGCATGTCGTCGTGCCGGGCGGCGAGGACATCAGGGCAAGGGCGGTCGTCGTCGCCATCGGACGAAGCGGGAACTTTCGCAAGCTGGACGTGCCGGGCGAGGAGAAGAACAAGGTC
>JAJFLJ010000163.1 GCA_021772755.1 Candidatus Sumerlaeota bacterium | reverse complement strand
GTGAACGGGCGGCCATCGTAGAAGTTCACGACCTCGTAGATGCCGTCGGAGAAGAGAAGGCCGCGGTCTTCGACGCCGACGCGGCCCTCCGCGATGGGCATGACGTCGCCGTTCAGCCAGAGGAGATCCTTCGCCATTCGGGTGCCTTCCGGAGGGGGATTCCGGCCGCGCCAAACGACCGGAGGGGAGTGTGGCCGATGCCTCCGAAGAAGAGCAAGGGGCTTGCGGCGGTCAGGCCTCTCCCCCGGCGGCGGGCTTGTCGCGGGGCAGCAGAAGCGCCGCCAGCCCGCCGAGGAGTCCGGCGGTGCCGGGGCTCGAACAATACCCGAGCCCCTGGAGGAAGAGGTTTCGGGCAAGAATCCCGTGATCGCTGCCGGGGCGCACGTCCGGGTAGGGATAGAACCGCACGACGAGGACGTGAACCAGGAGGACGAGGGCGAAGGTGGCTCCGAAGCAGAGCCAGGCGTTGGCGCGGTCCGCCGATGCGCGAAGGGCGGCGACGGCTCCGACGCCAAAAAGTACGAGGGCGATGGCGAGGCCGACGATCGCTCCGCCGACCATTCCGCCGAAGAGAAAGAGGCCCATGCCGGCGAGCATCGCGCGACCGCCGCTACTCGGTGTTGTCGTCGTCCCAGGGAAGCCGCGCCTTGTCCCTGAAGGGGCCTTCGAGCAGCTGGCCGGCGAGTTCCCTGGGGGCGTGCCCGTTGTCGCGATCGAAGAGATGGGAATAGGCGAAGCCCGCGAAACCGTCCATCGCGTAGCTGCGGGTGAGTCCGACCTGGGTGCCGACGGTTTCGGCGTCGTTGCCGAGGCTGAGGCCGGGAACGATGTACTGGCCATCGACGCGGCGCGACTTGAGGTCTTCCATACGGGCTTCGTACTTCTCGTTGTCGCTGGTGTAGCCCATCGTGACGGCGGCGTTCAGCCATCCCTTCTGCATCCAGGTGACGTAGTCCTGGTACTTGGTGCGGTAGGCGTCGTCGGGATCGGCCATGACGGCGGCGGAGACGAAGATGTCGGGGTCGTGGCTGCGCATGAGGGCGTCGGCCTTGCGAACGAACTCGGTGATCTGGGCCGCGCGCCAGCGCGTCCATGCCTCCGGATCGAGATCGGGGGACGCGACGCCGGTTTCCTTCGCGAAGCGGGCGAGGCTGACGGGGTCGTAGGACCAGTTGCCGAGGGCCTTTTCGCGATCCTTGTAGTCGGCGCCGACTTCGTGGATTTCGTGAGGATAGCGGATGTAGTCGTAGTGAATGCCATCGACGTCGTAGTTGGCGACGACCTCTTCGAAAAGCGACGCGAGGTAGTCCTGCACTTCGGGAACGCCGGGGCTGAGGAAGCTGTACCATGCCGGCTTCGGGTTGTCGGGGTCGTTAGGATCGCGGGGAATCATGCGCCGGCCGGACGCATCGCACATGAACCAGTCGGGATGCTCCCACCAGAGCTGGCCGGAGTCGCGCGGGGGGAACTCCTGGGAGCGCCAGGCGGGAAAGACGTTCATGTAGGCGTGCAGTTCGACGCCGTGCCTGTGGGCTTCCTCGATGGCGACGGCGAGTGGGTCCCAGCCGGGGTCCTGGCCGGTGGTCGACGCGTCTTCGCCGGTAAGTTCCCACGCCCAGGGTTCGATTTCGGAGCGGTAGAAGACGGTGCCGTTTCCGCGAGTCTGGAAGAGAAGCACGTTGAAGTTGAGAGAGACGGAGTTCTCGACGATCTTGCGGACGTCTTCGGGCTTCCGATAGTCCCAGCGCGTGATCCAAAGAGCGCGGACTTCGGTTTCGGGATTCTCGGCTGCGGCGCGAACCGGCAGCAGCGCGGTCGCTGCCAGAACGAGCATCGTGGCGATACGGGTGGGTTTCATTGGGCGTCTCCCCGAAGAAGTCGGGTCTCCGCCAGAGAGCGAAGGACACCGATGGCGTCTTGCATCACCGCAGGGGACGACGGGCAACGCGTATGTCGGGCGTGACGGATTCGAAGAGTACGGCCGAGAGGAACGGGCGAGAGAAAGGCGAATCGCCGCTGGAGCGCAGAGTGGTCGAACGTGCGGCGTGTCTACGTGCTCAGGGAGCCGCGTTGACGAGGGGCAGCATCGCGGAAGGCCGACAGATGCCCATGCGGGCGAGTTCGTTCTTCAGTCCGCAGACGGTGGAGACGGTGGTGCGGGGTTCGCCGTAGATGGGGGCGAGAGCGAGAATGTCGGCTTCGAGGGCATCGACTCGTTCCCAGTCGCCGGCCTGGGCGGCGTTCCACGTTTCGACGAAGAGGGCGGGGCGGATGTTCGAGCCCGCGCAAACGCCGCCGTGGCCTCCGCTCCGCAGGTGGGAGGCGTAGAGGCGTTCTGGCCCGGTGAAGACGGTCCATCCGCGGTCGCCGCCCATTCTCTCCAGCACCGTCGCGAGCAGATCGGCGTCGCCGGCGCTTTCCTTGATGCCGAAGACGGAAGGCACGTCCGCCATCGCCTCGATGGTTTCGATCTCCATCGGGACTTTCGCCTTCGGCGCGTTGTAGAGAAGAACGGGAAGGGGGGATGATTCCGCGAAGGCCCGCAGGAACGCGAGCAGTTCGGCCTGGCCGAGAGGATAGTGAACGGGCGCGGCGAGGGCGACGGCGTCGGCCTTGGCGTCGCGGCAGTATGTGGCGAATTCGAGGGAGTCGGCGAGGGACCCGGAAGACGCGTTGGCGAGAAGGGGAACGGCTCCGTCGAGGTGGCCGGCGGCGAGAGAAACAAGACGTTCGCTGCGGCGGCGGCCCAGGGAGGGCCCCTCTCCGCAGGTTCCCAGCTCGAAGACGCCGTGCACGCCGGCGCCGACGACGTGGTCGAGGAGGCGGCGGAAGGCGTCGGCGTCGATTTCGCCGAAGGGCGTCAGCGGTGTCACCAGCGGGGGGACGATTCCGCGAATGTGGGGGGCTTTCATGGTGGTGTCTCCATCGTGGGGCCGGGCGGGTTCCGGGAAGGCGCGGAGGGTTGCAGGGGAGAAACGCGGTGTCAGCATGGAATTTCGCGATACGGCCGCTTCGCCGTTCGGACAGGCTTCGCTTGCCGCCCCGGCGGAGGCGGGAGCAACTCGGGGATCGTCGTACGTCGGCACCGATCGCCAGAGTTCCGGGAGAGCCCATCGTCGTGTTTCGCGAATTCGCCACTTGCGTGGTCCTCGGGGCGTTCGTGGCAGGCTCCGCGTTCGCGGACGACTGCTGCTCGATCCCCGACCTCGGCGGTCCCGGGGTCCGATCGAGCCCCAAAGGGCTTCCGGCGAACGGTTCGGGCGTCGTGCTCGACTTTCCCGTGACGGGCACGCCAACGCTGAACAGCCAGTTCGGCCCGCGCCAGCTCGGGAGCCAGGACAGACGGTACGACTGGCACCGCGGGATGGACTTCTCGCTGCCCATCGGCACGACCATCATCGCGCCGGCGGACGCGGTGGTGGTTCATGCGGGGACGCATCCGGGCTACGCGGACACGATCGTGCAGCTTCGCCACAATTCGTCGGAGCCGTATGTCTATACGCTGTATCTGCATCTGGATTCGGTTCTGGTGACGGCGGGGGAACCGGTGGATGCCGGCGATCCGATCGCGCTGAGCGGACAGGGGTCGGCGACGTACCCGCATCTTCACTGGGAGGTGCGCAACGGGTGCCTGCGGCAGGAGTGCTGCGAACTGACGTACAGCTGGCAGTCGTACGCGAACACGGCGCCGGCGGCGCCGCAGCTCGAAGCGGCGGGCGATCTTTCGGGCCTGGGGCGAATCGCGATGTTCTCGGCGGGCGTTCCGAAGACGGAGGTCGATCTGGTGGAATTCGGGCTGACGTGGGGGGGCGACGCGCGCGTGGCGAACCTGAACGAGATGACGAGCCTCTCGCCGCCGGGACTGAACGCGGAACTCGACGACCCGCTCTATTTCTTCGAGAAGCACGGACGCCAGTACGCGATCCTGCCGGAGCGTTTCAATTCGACGTTTCCGTCGGCGAACTACTCGTTTCTGGTGTGGGGGCTGGACGGTGCGGTTTCCAGCGGGACGGCGTCGGTCGCGGACGGCGGGGGCATGACGGCTTCGGCGCCGGTGACGCTCGACCTGCCGCCGCTCTCGCTGGCGACGGCCGTCCAGCAGACCGCCATCGAGCCGGAGTCGGCGTTCTCGATTCCCTACACGCTGACCAACAACGACACGGTTTCGCACGCGGTAACGTTCGAAGGAATCAGCGCGCAAAGCATCGATCTGGTGGTCGCGCCATCGGGGGGAACGATCGGCCCGGGCGAGTCGCTCGACGCGACGGTTTCGGGGGAACTCGGCGACTGGCCGGAAGGCGTGGGCGACATCGTCCTGCTGCGGGTGCACGTTGCGACAGGTTCCTTCACGGACCTGCTGGGGGCGACGCTGATCGATACGGTTAACGACGCGCGAATCGGCGACGAGTGGAAACTCCATTGAGAGGGGAAGGGACGGAATGAGAGTGGCGACATTGAGAATCCACGGTCGGGAGGCGGCGTTCGTGGCGTCGGGGGAACGGTTCGTGGCGGTCGCGGAGATCGCGGCGGCGACGGGCCGGTGCTGGGCGGCGGACATCTTTGGGCTGCTGGAATCCGGCGCGTGGTACGAGCTGCTGGACTGGTTTCGCGACGGAGGCGAGGCGAAGCTGAAGGGAGGGATGGGAACGGGCGTCGCGCGGAAGGATGCGGTGTTCGCGCCGCTATACCGCCATCCGCGAAAGATCTGGGGCATCGGCCTGAACTATCGCGAGCACGCCGGGGACCTGGACGAGAAGCCGCCCACTGCGGAGCCGGCCAGTTTCATGAAGCCCGACACGTCCATCGTCGGCGACGGAGACGAGATTCTGCTGCCGAAGCTCTCGCAGCGGACCACGGGCGAGGCGGAACTCGGCCTGGTGTTCGGGAAGCGGTGCCGGGACGTGGCGCGGGAGGACTGGCAGTCGGTGCTCGCCGGATACACGACCATCGTGGACATGACGGCGGAGGACATCCTGAGGCGCAACCCGCGCAACCTGACGCAGTGCAAGTCCTTCGACACGTTCTTCAGCTTCGGGCCGTATCTGTACAGTACCGACGAAATCGCCGACGTGGCCGGCACGCGGGTGACGACGGTCCACAACGGCGCGGAGCACGCCTCCAACACCGTCGCGAACATGACGTTTCCGCCGGACTTCCTCGTCGGGTATCATTCGCAGATCATGACGATGCTGCCGGGCGACGTCATCTCCACGGGAACGCCGGGGGCGGCGGTGCTGGCGGATGGCGACACGATCGAGTGCCGCATCGAGGGCCTGGAGCCGCTGCGAAACACGGTTCGCGACCTGAAGGAATAGCGTTCTGCGGCGCGGCGATGCCGTCGCGCGGAAAACCAATCTCCGGAGAGGACCGACATGGATCTGAAACTGAAGGACAAAGGCGCGCTGGTGTTCGCATCGAGCGCGGGCCTGGGGCGGGGATGCGCGACGGAACTGGCGCGGGAGGGCGCGCGGGTGATGCTGGTGGGGCGGACGGAGGAACGGCTCCGCGCGGCGCAGGCGGAAATCGAGCGCGAGACGGGCAACCGACCGGAGTATGTGGTCGGCGACGTGTCGAAGAGCGATGACATCGCGGCGGCCATCGACGCGGCGGCGGACCGGTTCGGGGGTCTGTATGCGGTGGTCTGCAACGCGGGCGGACCTCCGGCGGGGACGTTCGGCAAGTTCGACGACGCGGCGTGGGCCGGGGCGTTCGAGCTGACGCTGATGAGCGTTGTGCGGTCGGTGCGGGGGGCGCTCCCCCACTTCGAGGCGGGCGGCGGGGGGCGTGTGGTGACGGTGGCGTCCTCGTCGACGCGTGCCGCGCTGCCAAACCTTTTGCTTTCAAACGTCTTCAGGACCGGCATCGTGGGTCTGATGAAGTCGCTGGCACAGGAGTACGGGGGCCAGGGGGTGCTGATGAACGTGCTCTGTCCGGGGCGGTTCGACACCGACCGGGTGGCGCAGCTGGACGGGATGAAGGCGGAACGGGAGTCGATCTCTATCGATGAAGTCCGTGCGCGCGAGCGAAAGGGGATTCCGGTGGGGCGCTACGGAGACCCGGTGGAGTTCGGGCGCGTGGCGGCGTTCCTGTGTTCGCCTGCAAACACGTATCTTACGGGCCAGACGATCCTGGTGGACGGTGCGATGAGCAGTTGCTACTAATCATTAGAATACTCATCGTAAATACCTGATTTTTCATTTGCGCCTTCGTTCTTTAGGAATCGATACTGCTATCGATCCATTGGGTTCGATATGCTCAGTGGTCTGGAGATCAACACAGGATGAGGTGTATTATGGTTCGCAACGACCAAAGAAGCCGCTGTAGGACTCCCATGAACGTGGGTTTCGCCGTTTCGGCGACGGCCGCGTTCGTGCTCACCGCCCCCACGCCAATGCGGGACCGATCGCCCAAACCGCCGACACGCTGTTGTACGAGTTACCACTGAACGGTGATTTCGAGGATCTACAAACCGATGTCTATCACGCGATCGAGCAAACGATCAATGGCGAAATCCATCGATTCCTCGTCTATACCGACTCAGTCCACGGCCAGGCTGAAGACTACGGCGACGAGGTCTGGGTCCAGCAGGTTCGAACAACATGGACAGCCGCCACGTCGTCCTTCCCAGCATATCCCACATTCGAGTACTTCGATCCGGTGATGATTCACAGCAACTACGACATCATCGACGATGGCTACGGATCCTACAACGTAGACTATGGGACCGGCACGGTCAACAAGATCGACGCGATCAATACTGAAGACGGGACGCCCACGATCGCAGTTGGATTCTCCCCAGTTCCGATAGACGATGACGGCGTACTGAGCGAGCCGGGAGTATTCGTGTACCAACCGGAGTCCTACGACGGAACGACCGGCGAAGCGACGTGGGGAGACCCGATCATCCGCATCAAGCAGGGAGCGTCGTTTTCCTACGATAACTTCCTCTACCGGAATTTCGCGATCGCTCGAAATCCAAATGTCGGCGGCCAGGGAAACTCACCGAAGGGGTTCACGCTGGTGGCACCAGTCTCGGCATTCGACTATCCTGGAAGCGGATTGGACGCGTTCCTTAGAATGGACCGCGTCGGCACGGAGTCAACCCCGGCAGCCTACTATGTCGTCAAGAACCAGAACCCCGCGTCGTTCTGGAAGTATATGGTGTCGAAGAGTCCATCCCCACCACCATGTGGCACGATCACAGGGGTCCATGTGCTCAAGGGCGCGCTCGATGCCGAGAGACACATCGAGGCGGTCTACGACATTGACGCCGAAGAGATAAGGGTCTTCCACACGCGCGGAGAAGCCGCAGGGAATCCGTTTCTTGCGATGGTGGATGGTGACCTCGGTTCCTGTCCGTACGACTACGAGGTCGTGGCATCCACCACCGAACTGGGCGGCTTCAATCCTCATCCGCAGGCGGTGTCGAACGAGAACGGCACCTATGTACTGTACGCATCATCGTCATCGGGTTCCACCTTCCACTGTCGCGATGTTTCGAATCTTTCCGTGAAGCACAGCTTCAGCCTGAATCTTGAGAGTGGATCGGGCCGCGACCTCCTTTTCTCATCGGACATGGCACTGCTCCCGGATGATCGCCTCGCGATCTCTGGTTTTAGCAGCGCGAACGGCCACATGGTGTGGCTCCCCGATCTCTTCGGCGACGATCTGCTCTCCGGAACGGTGCGCGGGACGATCGCGGACTCCCTGTCCGCCTTCACGTACGATCCCGCCTCGAACTACCCGTTCGTTTCGTATTCGTCCGAGGAGTTAAGAGCCTTTTCGATGCCTCCAAGTTCCAACATTCGCCCGTCGATTCACATCAACCCGGCGACGGGGGGCGGCCAGGTGATTTCCGTCTTGGAAGGAGTGGACACCGGAAGCCTCAAAGTCGTTCAGGCCTTTCGCATTCTCGGTAACGACGATGGATTGGGACTACTAGAATACTACAACGGGGACGACGAAACCCCAGTTCACGAGATCGACCCGTGCGGCTCCTGCTTTCGGTACGACGGAGGACAGCCCGATCAATTTCTTTACCCGGTGCTGGACAATGAGAGCCTGCTGAAGTATCGGGTCACTACGACGCAGACCGAGTTCAGCGAGCCTACGGTTTTCCGACTGAACGTTTCAGACTATGACTCTCTGCACAGAACCACACTATCCCTCCTCCATGAGAACTATTTTAGCGGAGACGGCAATGAGAATCACGACATGTATTTTCGATTTCCAAGTGGGACCACTCACGCTATCGCGAAGACGGATGCATTCGCGACCGCGCCCACCCATTCGACAGATATCTATCTGGAGCGAACCGAGATTAGGCGAGATTCTGACCTCTCACTAAGCTCTATGGATTCCGTGCTTCTGGAGTCATGGACCTTTCCATCGACCGGATCGGTGTACATCGACAACTCGTTGACGAACGCGTGCTCGGCGTATGATCCAGACAACGACTGGCTGCTCCCCGCCATCGATCCCCCGGGTGGCGATACATGTTCGTGGGCCGGCCATTTCTACTTTGCATCGCCGCCATGCGGGTCCGCCCCTTGCGTCGAGAGCGACATCGTTTCGAACGGGATGGGCGCGTATACAGCCAGGATCGGGATCGGTCGAGGGGGGCGGGTTAGCATGCGCTCGCCGATCTTCGATGCCCCGTCCTACGTCGCACCCAACTACTTCCGGGCGCTTCTAGTGACAGTCGATGCCTGGATCACGCCCACAGGAAGCAGCCCTGACGAGTTCGGGGAGGGGCCGGAGTTGGCCGTTTCTCTCTCGAATCAAACTACCGCCGGTGCGATCGACGACGGGTGGGACATGTTCGTTTCCGAGGGAGCCTTTACGAGTAATGCGCGATACCCGCTCACTGGAAACAAGTTCCAGTCGAAGTCGTTTATTCTGACCTTTCCCCAGCGTGGCCCCTCAGCCTACCTTGACAAGTTGCAGTTGGAGATCAGCCTCACGGACTACGAGTCCGGCTCCGAAACAGACATTCGGTGGCGTCTCGACGTAAACAAGGTGACCGTTGCTCTGCTCAACTAGACATAGAGCAGTATAGTTCATTAGTGCACATCGGGGCCAGCGGCCAGACATAGGTGCTGGCCCCGATTCCTATTACATGGGGATGATGAACCGGGCAGGGCAGGTGACCCAGTCATTTCCTTCCAGTATACACGACCTCGGATTGGCTTGACTTTCCCCTCCAGCGAGCGGGACGTTAGTAGCAGATGGGAATAGCATGTTTCATGCGGTTCAGACCCGTATACGCACGTTCTCAGGAGGCAAGACGATGAAGAGAAACGCGATTTTAGCGACAACGGCGCGACGATCAATCCCCGCATTCGGCGTCTCGTTCCGCTGACCACACCGGTCGCCTATATGACATCCGTCCCGATCGACGTCTTCAACCGCGAGGAATCGACGACGGTGGACAGCATTCTCGTTCGGGCCTTCCTCTATGCCGATCGCTTTTCCTATTCAGCCCCTCCTCCGGAAGGTGTAATCAATCCATTCGGATTCGCGTATAACGGTTCGTCGAACTTCTACCGCGAGCTGTGGGGGCGTCAGTTTCCGAGCTCCGAATGGATGCTGCGCTCGCGCGGGCCGTCGGGGACGGGCAACAGTTCAGACCTCGCGAACCTGGGTGACAGCGTCGACAAGCGCGACGCGTACGACCCGACGAACGGAACGGTGAGCCGCGGAAATATCTTCCTGCTGGGCCCCGGAATCGGGTTCCTGGACGATGGCAAGTAAACCAACGAACGCGCGAAGGACACGGAAGGGAACGAAGCACATGACGAAACGAGTGGGACTGTTGGCGGTGTTCGCGATTCTCCTGGGTTCGGCGGTGCCGGCCCAGGATTCCAAACCGGCGGAGTCGCAGGTCGCCGAATCGCAGCCTGCGGCGGCGGAGAAGACGGCGGCGGCGTTTGCCGGCCCGGCGCTGGTGACCGACGTCGGGCAGGGCAACAGCGCGCGCCTGGTTCAGGTGATGCTGAAGCGGGACGGGACGGTGGAGTTCACCGCGGACGACCAGGCGGGCGCGGACGCGCTCGAAGGGGTCGGGACGCTGGTGGTGGGCGTGGGGGCCAGCACGAAGGGCCTTGGCGCCGCGGGACTCGACGCGGAGACGGAGCTGGCGCGCGGCAAGGCGCTGCTGGCGGCGGCGAAGGAGAAGGGCGTCGGCGTGATCGGCGTCCACATCGGCGGCGCGGCGCGGCGCGGCGAGCTCTCGGACAAGTTCGTGGAAGAGGTGTTTCGCGCCTCGGACGCGTTCGTCGCCTGGAAGGGCGGCAACGAGGACGGCTTTCTGACGAAGCTCGCCGAAGAGACGGGCATTCGGTACATCGAAGTGGAAGGCAAGACGGACGTCGGCGCGGAACTCGTCGGGTTGTTCGGCGGGAACTGAGCGCGAACGGACGATCGAACCGGCAGGCACACAGACCGCTCCGAGACTCCCGTCTGCGGAGCGGTCTTTCGATTTCAGGACGAGGAGCGCAGCCGATGGTTCGCCGATTCGCGGGAATGGCACTGGTGTTCGCCACAGTGAGATTCGCTCCGTCGCGGGCAGACGCGGAGGAATTCCAGCGGACGGACACGTCCGCGGAGGGAATGGTGGCTGCGGCGCATCCGCTGGCGGTGGAGGCGGGGCTGGAGATGTTCCGGCGGGGCGGCAACGCGGCGGACGCGGCGGCAGCGGCGGCGTTCGCGATCGCGGTGGTGGAGCCGTTCGGTTCCTCGATCGCGGGGTGCGGGGTGTCGCTGGTGTACCGTTCGGCGGACGATTCGGTGATCGCGTACAGCTATCGCTCGCAGGCGCCGGCGGCGGCGACGACGGAGACGATCGACTTCGGCGACCGCGACGCGCTGGGACTGTCGCCGCGCGGGCCGGCCGTGGGCGGCATGACGGCGGGGACGTGCGCGATGCACGAGGACTCGGGGCTGCTGCCGCTCGCCGTGGTGATGGAGCCGGCGATCCGCTATGCGGAAGAGGGATTTCCGGCGGGGCCGACGCTGGTGGGCATCATCACCGATCTGTACGACGTGGTGGCGAACGACGAGGGGATGGCGGAAATCTTCCTGGTGGAGGGTCTGCCGCCGGAGCCGGGGGCGATTCTGCGGAATCCGGAGCTGGGAACGTCGCTGCGGGCGATCGCGGAGCAGGGTCCGTCGGCGTTGTACGGCGGGGCGCTCGGAGACGCGATCGCGGCGCACCTGCGGTCGCGGGGCGGCATCATGGCGGCGGAGGACTATGCGGGATACGAGGCCCGGCGCGACGACGCGATGGCGGTGGACTATCGCGGGTACACGGTGTACAGCGCGCCGCCGCCCTTCGGGGGGATGACGATTCTCCAGTCGATGCAGTTGCTGGAGCGGCTGCCGCTGGACCGCGACGCGGGGGCGATTTCGCCGAAGAACCTGCACCTGATGGCGGAGGTCATGAAGGTGGCGGCGGCGGACCGCGATCCGATCATGGGCGACCCGAGGTTCGGCGAAGTCGACACGCGATGGGTGCTGTCGGACGAGTACGCGGATCTGCGGGTGAAGGACATCGACGCCGAACTGGCGGTCCCGCCGGACGACGTGGAGCCGGGGGAGTCGCTGGAACGGCCCGGCGATCCGGGAAGCACGACGCATCTGACGGTGGTGGATGGCGCGGGCAACGCGGTGACGGTGACGCAGACGCTGGGACATTTCTTCGGGAGCGGCATCATGGTTCCGGGAACGGGAATCGTGCTGAACGACCAGATGCGGAACTTCTCGTCGCGCAGTTCCTCGCCGAACTACCTGATGCCCGGCAAGCAAATGCGCTCGACGCAGGCGCCGACGCTGGTGGCGAAGGACGGGGAGCTGGTGTTCGCGCTCGGTTCGCCGGGGAACTACCGGATCATCACGACGGTGACGCAGCTGCTGGTGTTCGTCCTGGATTTCGGGGTGCCGCTGGACGAGGCGCTGGCGCTGCCGCGCATCTACTCGCGGGACAGCGACGACGAGCTGGCGATGGAGTCGCGCTTTCCGGAGGAGACGTTCGCGGCGCTGCGTGAAATGGGGCACGAGATTTCGGTGCGGGGCGAAATGGACCTCTTCTTCGGCGGTGCGCAGGCGGTAGTGCGCGATCCGGAGACGGGGATGCTGACGGGCGGCGCGGACCGGCGGCGCGACGGCGTGGCGATGGGCGTGCATTCGGCGGTCGCCGCGGAAGCGGAGTAACGGTCTATTGGGAAACGGCGGGCTCGTCCCAGAGCGCGGGCCGGACGAGTTGCCCGTCGCGAAGATAGGTGCGGCGGATGGCGCGGCCCAGATCGCGGCCCAGCGCCTGGTAGCGTTCGATGGTCATGGGTTCGCCGGCGTTGGGTCCGTAGGCGACGTCCTGGTAGGAGGACTCGAAGGTATAGGCGGGGATCCGGAATTCGAGATGCACCCAGTTCTTGGCGATGTTGCCGACTTCGGGGCTCGACGCGTCGGAACCGCTGTAGGAGAAGTCGGGATTGATGGACTCGAAGTTCCGGAGGAAGGACTCGCAGGCCTCGAAGTGGTCGAGGTCGAGATCGGGGTCCTCGTTGTAGTAGCAGAAATTCTTTCGCAGGGTGGAGAAGGCGTGGAGATCGAAGAAGGCGAGAAGGGTGCGGCCCGCGTCGCGGTGTTCGCGCATGGCGCGCTGGACGGCATGGACGGTGGGTTCGGTGGCGGGGTCGGGGTTTTCCCACTCGCGATTGAGGTTCCTGCCGGTGGCGTTTCGGCGATAGTTGCCTGCGACGACGCCGTCGGGGTTCATGAAGGGAACGACGTGGAACTCGACGGCGGCGATCAGCTCGCGGGCGCCGGGATCGTCGGAGAGCAGCCAGCGCACGAGCGCTTCGGCTTTCCAGGAGCCGGGGGATTCGCCGGGATGCTGGCGCGCGATCACCCAGAGGACGGGCAGTTCGCCGGAAGCCCGGGGCGACCGGATGACGACGCGGTGCAGAGGGCGCCCCTCGATGGTCTGCGCGAGGACGTCGATCTTCGCGACGGCAGGGTCGTCGGCGATTTCCTCCATCAGACGAAGATGGCGGGCGAATTCGTAGGGATAGACCATGGCGACGAGTTCGCGGTCGCTGCCTGGAACGAAAGTGAAGCGGAAGGCGCCGTCGGCGTATCGCGTGTCGGAGACGCGGCGCCAGGTTCGCCCGTCGTCGGAGCTGACGACGGGGCGGTTGAAGGGCCACGCGGCGCTGGCGCTGGATTTGCGCGCATTGGGGATTTCGAGAGTCGTTTCGACGCCCTGCGCACCGTTCAGGCGGAAATGGTACCAGCGCCATTCGCCGGGGGCGTGGGTGTCGGAGCGCGGGCTGAAGCGCAGTACGCCGTCGGCGGACACTTCCCATGCACCGGCGTTGGCGCCTTCGAGTCCGTCGGTTTCGATCGAGGGCGCGGCGGCCGCACCGCAAAGACATGCAAGCACGACCGCGCCAAGAACGAGAACGAGGCGGACGGAATGGGGTCTGCGAATCGGCATGCCAGTCTCCGGGTTCGGAATCGCACGATGGAAGAGACGACTTCGCCTGCGGGCAAGCGGTACCAGAGGAGCTTCGCATGAGGAACGCACTGCCGAGGAGGAACCGCCGACTGATGGCGGTCGCGGCGCTCTGCGCTCCCCTCGCCGGATTCGCGCAGACGGTGACGGTTTCCGCAACGCTGTCCGCGGACGAAACGAGCATTCAGGCGGCGATCGACTCGCTCGCCCCCGGGGGGAGTCGCGACGACGGAAACCCCGACAACAACGTGGTGCAGATCATCGACGGCGCCCTCTATGCGGAGGCGCTGGTCATCGACGGGATGGGTCTCGTACTGGAGGGAACGGGCGCGCAGCGGCCGACGATCATGGCCACGGGGGCGCAGGCGGCGAGCGGCGCGACGATCCGCATCGACACGGATGGCGAGGCGGTTCTGCGCAACGTGATCGTGCTGCCGAGCGCGGCGTCTCCGCCGGACCACGGTCTGATCGTGGACGAATTCACGGATTCGCCGGGCGCGCCAGGGTACCACATCCTCATGGAGGACGTTCTGGTGGCCGCGAACGACGGTTCGAACCAGCCGCTCTCGGAAGACGGGGCGACGCCGCGCGGACCGGGCACGGTTCCCTTCGCGGACAACGGGATCGAGTTCTTCAGCACGCCGGCGTCCTCGACGCCGGAGGTGGAACTGCGGCGCGTCGTCGTGACGGCCGCCAGCAGCGGATCGAACGACATGGTGCGCGTCTTTATCGACAACGGCGCGGTGCTGGTCGCGGAGGGATGCCGGTTCACGTTTTCGAACGACATCGCGGTGCGGTTCAACAACGCCTCGGGAACGACCGCCGAATGGATCGGCACGGCGGAGGAGCCGATCGTCCTGCACGGCAACGGCGGCGCGGCGATCCGCGGGGACAACGCGACGACACGTTCGGTCGGGCGAATGGAGTACGCGGCCGTCACGCGCAATTCGCTGGTGGAGAACGCGCCGGCGGTTCTGGACATCTTCAACGGGTCCGCGGCGAACGTGTGGGTCAACGTCGTCATCGCGGGGAATTCGTCGCGCGAGTCGGACTTCGCGGCGGACGGTCCGTTTTCGCTCGCTTCGCCGCTGACGATTTCGAACTCGATCGTGGCCGGCGATTCCGTGGCGAGCCCGAAGACCGACACGAACCTGATGCGGATGACGGGTTCGTTCAGCAGCACCACGGCGGACGGCGTGTGCATCGATCTCTCGAGGGGGTCAACGTCGCTCAACGAAGTCTGGCAACCGGCGAACAGCCAGACGCCAGACGGTATACTCGGCGGGAACCTCTTTCCGACGGGAGCCGGCGTGACCAACGAGGGGCCGGACTTCGTCAGTCTGGAACTCGCCAGTCCGTGGTATCTCGCGATCTCCAATCCCGCGTTCGCGACGGCGGGCACGGGCGGCGGGGCGCTGACCGGTCCGGGGCGGATCGAGGCGTTTCCGTTCAGCGCGATCCACAAGCGCGAGGGCAATCTGCAATCCGCCCTGGAGGCGTATCCAGTGCCTGGCTCGTCGAGTTCGAGCAAGTACATCCAGCCTTCGTTCGACGAGCTGATGGTGTTTCGCTCGGCGATGGACCGGATTCTCGCAGGACGGTATCAGGCCGCCGCGGACCGGCTCGGGATGGTGAACTACGATCTGATCGTGCAGGACGACGAGGGACTGGGCGACTACTACGTCGTTCTGGAGGAGCGCAGCACGGGCCGCATGTGGCGCGGGCTGCACGCGGTGGACCTCTCGCCGGAACGACAACTGGTGGTCCAAAGCCCGCATCCTCTGTTCGACGGAACGCGGCTCGAAGGCATCGACCTGTTCGTGGACACCGACGCGGCTGCGTTCACGCAGTCGGGCACGCACCGAAACAATTCCGCCGATCTCACGCCATGCGACGGCACGCAGAGCAGCGGCGATCCGTACCATCTGTCGGACATGGCGCACAACGACCTGACGTTCTACCAGGTGCTGCACGAGCAGTTCCACCGGCGGCACGACGGCACGCTGTCCCTGAGCGTTCACGGCATGGGCGAGGGATCGGATCCGGCGGACGTGACCATCAGCAACGGAACGACGGCGGACGTGGCGGGGGCGTCGCTTTCGAAGGCGATCGCCGACCGCATGAACGAGATTCTGAGCGGCGATCCGCGATTCGCCGTCAGCCACCAGGAGCCGGGCCAGTCGGCGAGTCTCTCTGGGAGCACGAATACGCAGGGGCGCTATACGAACGGCAGCCACACGCCGTGCCTGCTGCCGGCGTCGGCGATCTTTCCGGAGCGCTTCATCCACATGGAGCAGGATCCGGACGTGCGGTCGGGAAGCTCTTCGAACTGGGCGTTCGTCACGCAGACGTTCAACGATCTGATTCCGGTGTTCGATCCCGTCGTGCCGGCCCCGCCGGAGGACGGCAGCCTGGTCGCGGACTACGGCCTCGATGGAAACGCGGTGTCGGACACCGCGACGCCGGAGGGTTCCATCGGCATCGGCATCGCGGGCGCGCCGGACAGGTTCGGAACTTCGCCGGGGGCGCTTTCCTTCGCAGGAAGCGGTCTCGTTTCGGTTCCCGACTTCGAGTACACAGGCGACGACTTCGAGTTCACGCTGGCGCTGTGGTTCAAGGCGCCGGCCATCGACACGAGCTTCCAGTACATGTTCAGCCACGGCTCCATCGGCGAAGGGGGAATCGTGACGCTGCCCAACTCGCTGCATGTCTATCTGGCGAGTCCCGGCAACGAACCCCGGGTGCGGTTCACGCTCGGCGACGGGCGCGAATGGAACTTCGACACGGGAATCACGACCGCGCCGGACGAGTGGCATCTCTTCACGCTGGCGTACGGACAGGCGGAGGGCGCGGTGGTCTATATCGACGGCACGCCGGCGGGATCGAAGGCGGACCATACCGGCACGTGGTTCGACCCGGAGGGCGCGTTGGCGTTCGGCGGGCGAACGGACGGGTCGGCGGCGCGGTTCTTCGGCAACTCGGGCGGCACGCCGGGACTTCTCGACAGCGTGCGCATCTGGAACTCGGCGCTTTCGGCGGCGGAGGTCGCCGCACTGCTCGATCCGCCGGCGGACGTGAACGCGTGGTCGCTGTATTGAACTCCGGGAGCGGTGGCCCGAACCGGTGGTTTGGAAACGATTGACCGCCAGGAGAAGCGGCGCGATGCATCCGAATCGTCGCACGAACGATCATCTTCGAGGGAAGCGGGGTTTCAGTGTCCAGCGTCGGCGTCCATGAACTGATCACCTTCGTGGCGATGACCGCGGTCTTCTGCGGAGGGGCGTTCCTGTTTCGGCTGCCCATCGGTATCGCGATGGCCGTGGGGAGCATCGTCGGCGCGATCGTCGGCGGGTACGTCTTTCCGCTGCCCGATCTCGTCCGCCATCTGGTCGAGGGCATGTTCGCGTACATGGACCCGATCCTGATCATCACGTGCGCGACGATCTTCATGTTCGGCATCGAGAGGAGCGGGCTGCTGGGAACGCTCGCCCACTGGACGATCCGGGCGTTCCGAAAACGGCCTTTCCTCCTGCTGGCCGCGCTGACGGTCGTGATCATGTTCCCGGGAATGCTGACGGGTTCCTCGACGGCCGCGGTTCTGACGACGGGCGCGCTGGTGGCGCCGGTGCTGATGCACCTGGGGGTGCCGCGGGACAAGACCGGGGCGATCATCGCGCTGGCGGCGCTGTTCGGAATGGCGGCGCCGCCCGTCAATATTCCGGCGCTGATCATCGGCGCGGGGGTCGATCTGCCATACATCGGGCTGGACGTTCCGCTGCTGGTGTTCTCGATGGTGCCGGCGCTGCTGAGCACGTGGGTGCTGGGGCTGCCGCACTGCGCGAGGGGCGCGGCCGCGAAGGACGAGGACCTTCCGAAGTCGGTGCTCGGCAAGCACGGCGCGAAGCTCTTTCTTCCGATCGCCGCCGTGGGCGCGCTGCTGGTGGGCGAGCGCGTGCTGCCCTCCGTGTTTTCGCTGGGGCTGCCGCTGATCTTCCTGATCGGCGCGGCGCTCTCGATCGCGACGGGCGAGAAGTTCCGGATACTGGACGTGTCGCGCGACTCGGTGAAGACGGCGCTGCCGATTCTCGGCATTCTCATGGGCGTCGGGATGTTCATCCAGGTGATGACGCTGACGGGGGCGCGGGGGGAGATCGTGGTGCAGGCGCTGCGTCTTCCGCGGGGATGGCTGGGGCTGTATCCGATCATGGGAACGTCGCTCCCGCTGATGGGAGCCGTGTCGAGCTTCGGCGCGGCGTCGGTTCTGGGCGTGCCGTACGTGCTGGCGCTGCCGACGTCGTCGCACGAGATCATCATCAACACTGCGGCGCTCTCGATCATCGCGTCTCTGGGGGACCTGATGCCGCCGACGGCGCTCGCGGGGCTGTTCGCGGCGCAGGTCGTGGGCGAGAAGAACTACTTCCGGGTGCTGCGATGGTGCATCGTGCCGGGAATCCTGACGGCGGTGTTCGGACTTCTGATCATCGCCAACGCCGACGTGGTCGGCCACTATCTCGTATTTCTCGGGGGCGATTCGCCATGATCACCTGGGTCTATCTGGCCATCGTGGCCTATGTGCTCGGACTCGTCGTATGGAATCTGTACCGCGAAGAGGACCTCGGTTTCCAGATCACCGCCGTCATGGTGGCGATTCCGCTGGTTCTGCGCGTCGCGGGCGTGAAGTAGCATGGAGAGACGGAACCGGATCGCGCGGGCATCGGGACTGCTGGCGGCGGGGCTCGCGATCGCCGCCGTTGCCGGCACGCGCTTCGTGTCGCAGTGGCGGAGCGAACCGCTGTTTCCCTCGCCGGCGATGACGCAGCTGCGGATGCTGAGCGAGTGGCACGAACCGCTCGAAGGCACGGCGGGCGACACCGAGGTGTACGTCTACGATTCGGGGACGGAGGGCGGAACGCTTCTGGTGCTCGGCGGAACGCATCCCAACGAGCCGGCCGCGCACGTCGCCGCCGTGGCGATGGTGGAGAACCTGGAGGCGACGGCCGGGCGGGTCCTGGTGATTCCGCGGGCGAACCGCGCGGCGTTTATGCACAACGACAGCCAGGAGGCGATGGTCCAGCGGTACGCCATCGAGACGCCGCACGGCGCGCGCACGTTTCGCAACGGTTCGCGCTTCACGAATCCGGTGAGACAGTGGCCGGACCCGACGATCTATATCAATCCCCGGGGCGAGCATTGGGACGACTACGCGGCGGAACACCCCGACCACGCCGAGTGGAATCCCGGTCCGGGGGGACAGGTTCTGGCCGGCGTCGATTCGCGCAATCTGAACCGCGTCTATCCCGGCGATCCGAACGGAACGCTGACCGAGCAGATCGGGCACGCGATTCTGACGATGATCCGCGAGGAGAACGTGGACCTGGCGATCGATTTCCACGAGGCGAGCCCGGAGTATCCGACGATCAACGTCATGGTCGCGCACCAGCGGGCCGAAGGCATCGCGACGTGGGCGGAGCTGCTGCTTTCCGACGACGGGGTTCAGATCGCGACGGATTCGTCGAGTCCGAGGCTGCGGGGGCTGAGCCACCGCGAATGGGGCGACGCCGACGACGTGCTGTCGGTGTTGTTCGAAAGCGCGAACGTTTCGCAGGGCCGGCTGAAGGGACGGACGACGGAGGAGCAGATCACGGAAGGCTTCGACGAAACGTACCTGCGGGCGCAGATCATCCAGGGGCAGCTCAACGAGAAGCTGGCGGCGCGCGCCGCCGACGCCGACGAGCGGGGAGAAGAGGCGGGAGAGCGCTCGCGCCGTATTCTGTATGTCGAGATCCCCGAGGAGGGAACGCCCATGGGGGTGCGCGCGGGGCGCCACATCACTGCGGCGCAGAGGCTCGTGGAAGCGTACAACGACGAGTACTTCGAGAGACCGATCGGAATCGCTGGGCTGCCGGAGTACGGCGACCTGGTGCGGTATGGGGTCGGGCCGTTCCTGCACGGACCGGAAGGCGAGCCGCCTGCGGGGCCGCCGACCGAAGACGGCGGAGGCTGAGAGATGACGGGCGCCGCCGCGATCGCGTGGAGCGGCTGGACCGCCGCTGCGGTCGCGTGGGAGGCGTATCACCGTCATCGCATCGGGCGCGTTCCGCACCGCGTTCTGGTTTCGGGCATGCGCGGCAAGACGACAGCGGTCCGGCTGGTGCGGGCGGGATTCGAAGCGGCCACCCGACGCGTTCTCTCGCGCGAGACGGGCGACAGGCCGCTGACGGTACTGCCGGACGGCTCGGAAGCCGCTCTGCGCAGAACCGGGCCGGCGAACATTCGCGAGATGCGGCGTTCGGCGCGCCAGGCCGCCGCGCTGAACTGCGACGCGCTCTGTTTCGAGAACATGGCCATCCGGCCTGAACTCGCAAAGGCCGTCGCGACGCACGCGGTTCGTCCGACGTGTGCGCTCTTCACGTTCGATGGTCGCGATCATGGCGAAGCATATCCTGCGGATGCGGATGATCGCGCCGAGATGCTGGTTCGCGCGCTGACGCGCGACGTGCCGGTGGTGGTGTGCGATTCGCCGAGGAACCGCGCGGTGCGCGAGAGGCTGATGCGGGAGGGCTTCGAGGTGCTGGCGCCGACCAAGTGCGGCGTGCGGACTCTTCGGCCTCACGTTCGGGCGCTCGCGGGAGCTGCGCTCGCTGTTCTGGAGCGCTGCGGCGTAGAGGGCGAAGCCGTGGAGCGCGCAGTGACCGAGACCGCCGACGGCCTTCAGCGTCTTCGCGTCGCCGAGCACGACGGGCACGAGCTCGTCGATCTGCTGTCGGTGAATGATCCGGACTCGGTCGCGGAGCTCGTCGCGACGTTTCGAAGCGAGGGTCTGATGGCGGACGCGTTCTCGCTCGTCTATGCGCATCGCAACGACCGTCCCGAACGCCTTGCCGCCTTCGCGTCCTTGCTGCAGCGGCATGACGGCGTGGTGACGGGGGATGTCGTGCCTCGGCGGTGGCTCGACCGGAACGGCTTGCGGTTCGTGGGCGATCACGACGAGGCGATCGCGGGGGCGGGAAGCGCGACGGTCCTGGTCGTCGGCAATTCGAACGGCGCCGGCGCGACGATCAGAGCGCGGTATTTCGGACCGGGGGAGACGCGGCGATGGTGACAGTCTTCGTCATCGGCATTCTGGTGGCCTTGCTCATCGAGGAAACGACGGGACTCTCCCCCGGCGGCATCATCGTGCCGGGCTTTCTCGCGCTGGCATGGAACGATCCGCTGCGAATCGGGGCGACGCTGGTGGCTTCGATGGGCGCGATGGGGGTGGTGATGCTGGCGCAGCGGTACATGTTCCTGTACGGACGAAGGCGGTTCGCGTACTCGGTGCTGGCCGGCGTCGCCATCAAGCAATTCCTGGCGACCGTGCTTCCGATGCTGCGGATCATGCCGTGGGGTCTGTTGATCGTGGGACTCGTGGTGCCGGGTCTGATCGCGGAGACGTCGCTTCGCCAGGGAACGGCGAAGACGATGGTCGCGATACTGGCCGGCGTGGTGCTGACGCGTCTGCTGGCGATCCCGGTGACGGGCTGGCTGCCGTGAAGTCGCCCCTCGCGCGGCTCGCGGTGGTCTCGGCGGTCGGGCTTGTCGTCCTCGCGTCGCTGCGGTTCGCGCGTCGCGACGGCGAGGAGTGGTCCCTTGCGCAGCGCGTCGCCATGCAGCGCGTCGTCGAGGCGCAGAGGATTCTGGCGCGAACGCGCGCGGAGGAGGCCGGCGCGGAGGCTCTCGCCGAGTTGAAGATGTCCGACGCCGCGGGGAGCGGCCTGGTGGGCGTCGAGTGGTCGTACCTGGTTTCGACGGCAGGTTCGCTCGACGCCAAGGTGGCCAGCACCGATCCGCGATGGGCGGCTCTGTTCGTGTCGTGGTTCGAGGAGGCCGGGGCGGGGCCCGAACGCCCCGTCGCCATCGGGTCTTCGGCGTCGTTTCCGGCGCTGCTGCTGTCGGCAAGGATCGCGGCGGAGGTCGTCGGCGCGGAACCGGTGATCGCGGCCTCATTGACGGCTTCGAATTCCGGCGCGACGATTCCCGAGTTCGATCTCTGGCGCATGGAGGAGGTCCTGCTGGCGAACGACCTCGTCGAGGTGCCGATCCGCCTTCTGACGCCGGGGGGGGACGGCGACCGGTTGGGCGGTTTCGAGGATGGCGACGCGGAGCGGATTCTGCGGCGCCTCGGGGAGATTCGCGAACGCCCGCGCGCGCCGGAGATCGCCACGCCGCCAGACATCGCAGAGAGCGTGCGACTGCGCGAGGATGCGCTTCTGTCGCCGGACACGGCGATCTTCGTCAACATCGGCGGGCACGCCGCGAACTACGGAACCGGCGCCGCCGCTCTGGCGCTGCCGCACGGCATCATCGATCCGGAGGCGTTCGCGCTTTCGGAATCCGACGGAGAGAGCGTCGCCTTCGGAGCCCTTCGGCGCGGCGTGCCGGTGCTGAACGTGGTGAACGTGCGGTCGGTCATGCTGGAGGCCGGGCTCGACCCGGCTGCGCCAGCGGACCGGGGGGCGGCGCCTCCGCATTCATGGCCGGCGAGGGCGGTTTCTCTCGCGGCATTCGCGTTTCTGGCGGCGATTCTGGTTCGCGGAAGGGCGCGGAGGCCTGACAGGGCATGACTTGGCCGTGGCTTCAGTGTTTAGCTTGACCTCCACTGTGTAGCCAAGGGTACAAATTCGGGCCCGCAGCGGGGGAAGCTCCGCTGCGGAGACTCTTCCGGGTTTGGTGCTCGATGAAGTCCATTCGCACATTCAGGTTTTTCGGCTGTCTGCTGGCCGCACTCGCCGCTCTGGGTCTCGCGCGCCCTGCGGCTGCGGAGTGGAGCGGCGCGTATCCGTACAAGGTGACCGCGACGGTCGGCATGGTTGGCGACATCGTGGCGAACGTGGCTGGCGACAAGGCGGAGATCACGACACTGATGGGCGCGGGAGTCGATCCGCACTCGTACGCTCCGTCGCGGGGCGATGCGGCGGCTCTGCTGAGGGCGGACGCGATCTTCTACTCGGGGCTGCTGCTGGAGGGCCGCATGTCGGACATGCTGGTGAAGGTGTCGCGGCAGCGCCCGGTGTACGCGGTGACGGAACTGATCGAGGAGAGCTATCTACTGGAGAAGGAAGCCGGCGTTCCGGATCCGCACGTCTGGATGGACGCGTCGGGATGGATGCGGGCGACGGAGGCGGTGACGAAGAGCCTGATCGAGTTCGATCCGGCGAACGCGGCTCTGTACCGGTCGAACTCGGACGCGCACCTGGCGCGACTCAAGGAGCTCGACGCGTATGCGAGGAAGACGCTGGCGTCGATCCCGGAGAAGCAGCGGGTGATGATCACGGCGCACGACGCGTTCAGCTACATGGGGCGCGCGTACGGCATCGAGGTCCACGGGATTCAGGGGCTTTCGACGGAGTCGGAGGCGGGCCTGCAAGACATCAACCGCCTGGTGGAGATGATCGTCCAGCGGCGCATTCCAGCGGTATTCGTGGAGACGAGCGTCTCGGACAAGAACGTGCGTGCTCTGCAGGAGGGCGCGAAGTCGCGCGGGCACGACGTGGCGATCGGCGGTTCGCTGTTCTCCGACGCGATGGGGCCAAAGGGAACCTACGAGGGAACGTACGTCGGAATGATCGACCACAACGTCACGACGATCACGCGGGCTCTCGGCGGCAACGCGCCCGAGGGCGGCATGCAGGGCAAACTGAAGGCGAAGTAGGATTCCATGGTTCTGGCGGAAGACAAGCTGAGCAGGGCGAGGCGCTCGCGGCCGGAGTACGGCGCGGACCATCCGCCCGAGGTTCCTCTCTCGATCCACGACATGACGGTGGCGTATCACCGCCGACCGGTTCTGTGGGACGTGGACCTGGATTTTCCGGAAGGGCGGCTGATCGGAATCGTCGGCCCGAACGGTGCGGGGAAAAGTACGCTGATGAAGGCGGCGATCGGCCTGGTGCCGATGGCGTCGGGCCGCGTGACGGTGTACGGCAAGGCGTTCGCGAAGCAGCGGCGCCTGGTGGGATACGTGCCGCAGCGCGAGAGCGTGGACTGGGACTTTCCGGTGAGCGCGCTGGACGTGGTGCTGATGGGGCGCTACCGGCACGTGGGGTGGTTTCTTCCCCCCGGCCGGGCGCACCGCAACGCGGCGATGGAGGCGCTGGAGAAGGTCGGCATGAAGGACTACGCGCCGCGCCAGATCAGCCAGCTCTCCGGCGGACAGCAGCAGCGCGTGTTTTTGGCTCGGGCGCTGGCGCAGGAGTCGCGCATCTATCTGATGGACGAGCCGTTCGCCGGCGTGGATGCGGCGACGGAGAAGGCGATCGTGGCGCTGCTGCACGAGCTGCGCGGGAAGGGATGCACGGTGATCGTCGTGCACCACGATCTGCAGACGGTGAAGCAGTACTTCGACCATGTGGTGCTGCTGAACATGCGGGTGGTGGCGACGGGCCCCACGGCGGACGTGTTCACCGAGGAGAATCTGAAGAAGACTTACGGCGGAAGGCTGACGCTGCTGAGCGAAGCGGCGCACGCCATCGCCACGGACCGCCGCGTCTAGGGTTCCGAGAGGCAGTCGGGAATTGAAGACGGAGTTCGACAGCCTTGTGCGCCGCGGATCGTTTCCGGCGCTCGTCTGCGTTCTGGGCGCGATCCTCGCCGGTCTGCCGCGCGTGGCGTCTGCGGGCCTGGGCGGAGGGTTCGAGCTCCCCGAAGCGGAGGAGCTCGTCCGCGTCCTGACGCTGCGGGACTACAACACGCGGGTGGTCGTGGCCGGTGCGACGTTCCTGGGCATCGCGTCGGGCCTGGTGGGTTCGTTCCTTCTGCTGAGACGGCGTTCGCTTCTGAGCGACGCGATCAGCCACGCGACGCTGCCGGGAATCTGCATCGCCTTCATCGCGATGCAGCTGACGACGGGAAACGGCAAGAGCCTGCCGGGGCTGCTGGTCGGGGCCGCGGTGACGGGAACGATCGGCATGATGGCGGTGCTGGCGATCAGCCGTTCCTCGCGGCTGAAGGACGACGCGGCGCTTGGGATCGTGCTGAGCGTCTTCTTCGGCGCGGGGGTTTGCCTGATGGCGATCGCGGGCCGGATCGAGGGCGGGAACGCGGCGGGACTGCAGTCGTTCATCTACGGCAAGACGGCGTCGATGCTGCTTCGCGACGCGCAGCTGATCGCGGTGACGGCGTTCGGGGCGGCGCTGGCGAGCGCGCTGCTGTTCAAGGAGTTCACGATCGTGTGCTTCGACACGGACTTCGCGGGAGTGCAGGGCTGGCCCGTGGGCGCGCTGGATTTTCTGATGATGGCGCTGGTGGTGGTGGTCACGGTGATCGGTCTTCAGGCGGTGGGGCTGATTCTCGTGGTGGCGATGCTGATCATTCCGCCGGCGGCGGCGCGGTTCTGGACGTACAGTCTGCGGAGAATGGTGGTGCTGGCGGCGTGCATCGGGGGCGCGAGCGGTTTCGTGGGATCGGCGATGAGCGCGCTGATGGGTTCGCTGCCGGCGGGGGCGATCATCGTGCTGGTGGCGGCGGCGATGTTCGCTCTGAGCATGGTCTTCGGCACTTCGCGGGGGCTCGCGACGCGGTGGGTGCGGCACGTCCGGCTGACGCGGCGGGTCGGCCGGCAGCACGCTTTGCGGGCGCTGTACGAAGTCGCGGAGGAGAGTTCGCCGGACGATCCGATGCAGCCGCAGCCAGTGGCGTCGCTGCGTGACAAGCGCTCCTGGCCGGCGCGGCGACTGCGCGCGCATCTGCGGCGCGCGGCGCGGGAGGACCTGATGGCCTTCGATGCGGACGGGCGGGTTTCGCTGACCGAGCGCGGTCTGGTCCACGCCCGCCGCGTCATGCGCAACCACCGGCTCTGGGAGCTGTACCTGATCGCCCACGCGGACATCGCCCCCAGCCACGTCGACCGCGACGCGGACATGATCGAACACGTTCTCGACGCGGGGATGATCGAGAAGCTCGAAGCGATGATGCTGGAGGACGTCGCTGCGGAGGAATTCGTTCCGGCGAGTCCGCATTAGGGAGTGGTGAGTGATGGGTGGTGAGTGGTGAGAAAGCAAGAGTGTTCCGGAAAGAGAGCATCGGCGTCGTGAAGGTGAATTCGTACAAGGACCTGGACGTCTGGAAACGAGGAGTCGAGCTGGCACGCGTGGTGTACGGAATCACAGCGGCGTTTCCGGAATCCGAGAAGTTCGGACTGGTATCGCAGATGCGAAGAGCGGCGGTTTCCGTTCCGTCCAATATCGCAGAGGGCCAGGCGCGGCGAACGCCCGGGGACTTTCTCCGGTTTCTGAACATCGCGCGCGGCAGTCTCGCGGAACTGGAGACTCAGATGACGATCGCGAGCGATCTCGGATTCGTCTCCGGAGAGCAGGTACACGGCGCCTTCGCCGATATCGACGTCCTTCAGCGAATGCTGTACAATCTTTGCGACCGAATCGAAGAGAGGAAGACGGGCTGACGCGATGACTCGCAACCCACCACCCGCCACCCTTCACCCATGCTAGAATGGTGGCAGACATACGATACGTGGATCGCGGTGACGGGTGCGCTGGCGGCGATGTCGTGCGCGTTGCCGGGGGCGTATCTGGTGCTGCGGCGGATGAGCATGATGGGGGACGCGATCAGTCACGCGGTGCTGCCGGGGATCGTGATCGCGTTTCTGGCGA
>JAJFLJ010000162.1 GCA_021772755.1 Candidatus Sumerlaeota bacterium | reverse complement strand
CCGAAGATCATCAGCGGATCGTGGGCGGTGTACGAGGTGGGGCGATAGGTGTGGGGAATCGAATGAACGGAGAGCGGACAACGTTCCCGCCCCGGGGAGACTGGCGTTCGCTTGGGCGAGACGCCCAAGCCACCCACGAAGTGCGCTGCACCACTACCAACTACCAACTACCAACTACCAACTCTCAACGATCAACCCATCACTCGCCACGCACGATGCCCCGCAGGGGCAGCGCTCCGGAGGAGCGCACGCAGGTAGCCCGGGGCGCGACGCCCCGAAGGGGCGAGCAAGCCCCGGGTTGGTCGCCGCCAAAGCCGCCGGGCTGGCGCGATCTTCGCCGGTTTTGGGCGAGCGCAGCGAGGCCCAAACCGACCCGCGAAGAGCGTGACAGCCCGGCAGGCGGGGTTCCTTTTCGCTTGCAGGCGTTTCCAGGCCGTCGATATAGCCCGGGAATTCAATGCGCTGGGGGCGGACCACGCCCGTGGTAAGCGGAATTAAGATCAATTCACTCAGACATTTACGGAGGCACGACCGCCCATGGCGTCCATCGAGGATAAGGTCAAAGAATGCATCGTGACCCAGCTTGGCGTGAACGAGGAAGAGGTCACTGAAGAGGCAGCCTTCATCGACGATCTCGGAGCCGATTCGCTCGATATCGTGGAACTCGTGATGGCCTTCGAGGAGAAGTTCGGAATCGAAATCCCCGACGAGGACGCGGAGAAGATCCGCAACGTCGGCGATGCCGTCAAGTACATCACGGAAAAGGGCGGAGAGTAATCCCCCGCCCTGCCCTTCCGTCCGCGGCCGGCCGCTGCGGTCGCCCGCACGACATCTCTCGCCGATCGGCTACCAATGACGAATAAGCGCGTTGTCGTCACCGGCATGGGTGCAGTCACACCCGTCGGAAACAACCAGAAGGACTTCTGGGCCGCCGTGCTGGCGGGCAAGTCCGGCGCGGGCCCCATCACCCGGTTCGACCCCTCCGCCCACAAGACCAGGTTCGCCTGCGAGGTGAAGGACATGAAGCCGGAAGAGGTCATTCCGGCACGGGACCTCCGTCGGCTCGACCGGTTCGTGATCTTCGCCATGCTCTCCTCGATGGAAGCGGTCGCCGACTCCGGGCTCGATCCGGAGAAGGAGGACCTGACCCGCATCGGCGTCATTATCGGCAGCGGCATCGGCGGCATCGAGGTCCTGGAGGAACAGCACGAGGTCTACCTGACCAAGGGCGCCTCGCGCGTCTCCCCGCTGATGATTCCCCGCATGATCGGCAACCTGGCGCCGGGACACGTCTCCATCAAGTTCGGATTCAAGGGTCCCAACTCCTGCCCCGTCACCGCCTGCGCCTCGGGAACCCACGCCATCGGCGACGCGTTCAAGATCATCCAGCGCGGCCACGCCGTCGCGTGCCTGGCGGGAGGCACCGAAGCCGCCGTCACGCCGCTCAGCGTCGCCGGCTTCGAGAACATGAAGGCCCTCTCCTCGCGCAACGACTCGCCCGAAACCGCCAGCCGCCCCTTCGACAGGGAACGCGACGGCTTCGTCATCGGCGAGGGCGCCGGGATTCTCTTCCTCGAAGAGTACGAACACGCCAAAGCCCGCGGCGCGAACATCTACTGCGAGGTCGCCGGCTACGGCATGACGGGCGACGCGCACCACATGACCGCCCCCGCGCCGGAGGGCGAAGGCGCCGCGCGCTCCATGCGCATGGCTCTCGACGACGCCGGCATGAACCCCGAAGACATCCAGTACATCAACGCCCACGGCACCAGCACGCCGATGAACGACAAGAACGAGTCGCAGGCGATCCAGACCGTCTTCGGCGCTTCGGCGAAGAAGGTCGCCGTCAGCTCCACGAAATCCATGACGGGGCATCTGCTCGGCGCCGCCGGCGGCATCGAGGGCGTCATCATCGCCAAGGCCATCGCCGAGGGAAGAATTCCCCCGACGACGAACTACGCGACGCCCGACCCCGAGTGCACCCTCGACTACGTTCCCAACGAGGCGCGCGAGCTGCCCGTCACCGCGGCGATGTCGAACTCCCTGGGTTTCGGCGGCCACAACACGACGATTCTCTTCAAGAAAGCCGGCTGACGTTTCCGGCATGGACGACACGAGACGCGCGGAACTGGCCGGACTGCTGACGCAGTTCGGCCTTTCCGTGCCGGACGACCTTTCGCTCGTCGAGCTCGCCATGACGCACCGCTCCTGGGCGGCCGAACACCAAAGCACCGACGACAACGAGCGCCTGGAGTTCATGGGCGACGCCGTGATCGGTCTGATCACCACGGAGTATCTGTACGAAGCGCGGCCCGACGACGAGGAGGGCACTCTCTCGAAGCTGCGGGCGTCGATGGTGAGCCGCCGCATCCTCGGCGAGGTGGCCCTGGGCCTGGGGCTCGGCCCTCTGATCCGCTTCGGCGCGGGAGAGGAGTCCAGCGGCGGACGCGAGCGGCACTCCATTCTCGGCTCCGCCCTCGAAGCCCTCTGCGCGGCGCTCTACCACCTCTGCGAATGGAGCGACTTGCGGAGCGCGCTGCGCGAGCACATCGTCCTCCCGGCGCTGGCGATGGCGGAGAACGAGGTCGTCGCCGACTACAAGTCGCGCCTGCAGGAATGGACGCAGAAGAGCATGCAGTCCGTCCCCGAGTACCGCGTGCGCGAGGCGCTCGGTCCCGATCACGACCGCGAGTTCGTGGTCGAGGTGGTGGTCGAGGGCGAAGCCGTCGCCGAGGGCCGGGGAAGCCGCATCAAGCTGGCGGAAAACGACGCGGCGCGGGCGGCGCTGGAACGCATCGCCGGGTCCGGCGAACCCAGCCCCCCCGATTAGGGTTGGCGGGGCACGCCGGATTGGCCGATATTTCCGTTGCGGGGGTAAGCCCGGAACGGGACCCAGTGGAACATCGCCCCCGCAGGAGAATCGAATCGTGAAGAAAGTTCTCGTCACCGGTTCCGACGGCATGCTCGGCAGCGAGGTCATCCGCCACCTCAAGCGCCGCAGCGGCGTCACCGCGATTCCCTCCACCCTTCGCACGATGGACATCACCGACCTGGCGTCGGTGAAGAAGACGTTCGAGCGCGAACGCCCCACCCACGTCATCCACTGCGCCGCATTCACCCTCGTCGATACCGCCGAGAAGGAGCCGCTGAAGGCCTTCATGGTGAACGCCGAAGGCACCAAGAACCTCGCGTTCTTCGCCTCCGAGTACGGCGCCGAGATCGTCTATATCTCCACCGACTACGTCTTCGACGGCCGCACCGGCGAAGGCTACGTCGAGACCGACCAGCCAAGCCCCATCAACGTCTACGGCCAGTCCAAGCTGAAGGGCGAGGAATACCTCCGCACCCTTCTGGATCACCACAAGATCGTCCGCACCTCCTGGCTCAACGGACTCGGCGGCGTCTCGACGCGCAACTTCATCGAGACGATGCTCCGCATCTCCGAGAACCGCAACCAGCTCCACGTCGTCAACGACCAGACGGGCCGCCCCACGTTCACCTTCGATCTGGCCCCTGCGCTCGTCGAACTCCTCGACGTGAAGTCCTACGGCGTCTTCCACGTCACGGGCGAGGGAATGTGCACCTGGTACGAGTTCGCGCGGAAGATCTTCCAGCTCGCGAAGCGCAAGGTCGAGCTCGACGCGATCTCCAGCCACCAGTTCCGCAGCCTCGCGGAACGCCCCCAGTACTCGGTGCTGCTGAACACGCGCTTCGATGACCTGGGGCTTCCGGCTCTCCCCCACTGGGAGGAGAGCCTGAAGGACTACTTCCGCCGCCGTCGCCTGGCCGAAAGCGTGAGCCGCCCCGAAAACCGCGCCCCGAGCCGCGAAGCCCGGCGCGCGGGCTGAGCCATGGGCCACCGGCTCGTCATCCGCTCTCTCGCGAAAATCTACCCCACGCTCTCCCGCGCGCTCGACGACCTGGACCTGGAAATCGGCGAAGGCGTCTTCGGCCTGCTCGGCCCCAACGGCGCCGGCAAGTCGACGCTCATGTCGATCCTCTCCGGGGAACTGGACTTCGAATCGGGGTCCGTCTCCCTCGACGGCACCGACATTCGCCGCCACCCCGTCGCGTGGAGGCGGGGCCTCGGCCTCATGCCCCAGCACTTCGACTTCCCCCCCCACATGACCGGCCGCGAGTTCATGCGCCAGAGCGCGCTTATGTCGGGCTTTTCCCCGCGCGGCCTTTCCGCGCGCATCGGCGAACTGCTCGCCCGGGTCCATCTCGAAGACGCCGCCGAACGCGACGCGGCCAGCTACTCGCGCGGCATGAAGCAGCGCCTCGCCGCGGCGGCGGCTTTTCTCTGCGAACCCGTCCTCGTGCTTCTCGACGAACCCACCAGCGGTCTCGACCCCGAAGAACGCGTCTTCTTTCGCGAACTCCTGGCGGACTTCTCCCGCGACCGCATCGTGATGCTCTCCACCCACATCGTCCCCGACGTCGAACGCTGCTGCGACGAACTCGCGGTGATCCAGCGCGGCGCGCTTCTCTTCCAGGGATCGCCCTCCGAACTGGTGCGCCGCGCCGAGAACCGCGTCTGGGAAATGCCGGCCACCCAGGGCGACCACGCCGCCCTGGCGGGCCACGGCCTGGTGGGGCTGCATCGTCGCGGCGACGAGCTTGTCGCGCGGGTTCTCGCGGAGAAAAAGCCCGTCCCCGAGGCGGTCTCCGTATCGCCCGGGCTGGAGGACGCCTACATGGACCTCGTCGGCGAAACGATCGCCGAACAGTCCGGAGTCACCGCATGACGCCCAACCCCTCCGAGCGAACCCGCATCGGCGCGTGGCTGCACAGGACCCGGTTGCGGCTCGCCCTGCTGCGCGACCGCGACTACCGCCGCAGCGGATACCGTGCGTTCCTGCTGGAGCTGCGCGGACTGGCCGGTCTTCGCTTCGCGGCGCTCCTCCTGCTCGTTTCGCTCACCGGCGCGTGGATCGTCCAGGCCCAAGTGGATTCGCCGGCCGACGGGTTCGATGCGCTGATGCAGTTGTTCGCCGTGGCGACGGTGCTGGCCGCCGCCCCCATCTACGCGGCGGAGCAACGCCAGGGGACCTTCGAACTGCTCTGGCTGGCCCGGGGATCGCGGCGCGGCCTGCTCCAGGCGAAAGCGGGCGTTCTCCTCGCGGGGCTTGCCGCCATGATGATGCCCGCCGTCCTGCTCGTATCGTGGTACCTCTACGGCACCATGCCGCCGCTGCGGGTCATGGTCTTTCTGACCATCAACAGCCTGCTAATCGTGTCGGTCATGGCATGGGCGGGCACGATGGCCACCCAGACCTGGGCGGGCGGACTGTTGGGCGCCGCCGTGATCGCCGCGCTGTACTTCGGCCTGGGAGAGAGGGTCAGCGTCTTCAACGTCTTCCTGAACCCGCTGGCGACCCCCGAAGCCGTCTCGGCGGGCGGCGGAGCCTTCCGCGCGAAGGTCGATCCCGCATCGATCGCGGTTGCCAACCGCATCTTCGCTCTGCTCTGTTCGGTGGGATTCCTCAACACCGCCGCGTCCCGGCTGCATCGGGCGCTGCGCGGATAGGTTCCCATGACGGAGCCCGAAGCCAATAGCGTTCTCGACGCTCTGGAGCTCGAGAACCTGATCACGCCGGACCAGCGCCGACGCCTCGAGCGCGCCGTCTCGTCCGGCAAGGCTCTCATGGAGGCCCTCCGGGCCGTTCCTCTCGTCGAACCCGTCCAGTACCTTCGCGCCTGCGGTCTTGCGGAGCGGGGAGGCGGACAGCCCAGAGTGCCCGAGCGCTCCACCCAGGAGGTCCCCCTTCCCGTCGAACTCCAGGGGGCCCGTCGCGACTCCACCGAGGGCATCTACGTTCTGGACATCGGCGACATCGACGCCGACGATCTTCCCGACGCTCCAGCCGTTTCGGCGCACGACAAGGGCAGCGGGCCCGCGATCCCCGACATGAAGGCCTTCGCCTCGATCCGCGGTCCCGTGCCGCAGTACGACCTGCGGGACGACGAAGGGATCAATCTGATCCGCGACGCGAACGAGATCCTGCTGGAAACGGCTGGGGTCTGCGGCGGACTCGTCCTGCGCCTCGGTGCGGCCGGCTCCGCGTTGCAGCGAGTCGACAGCGGCGGCGCGGCGCTCCCGGCGAAACCGCTCGACGCCGAAGCGGCCGAGTCCATCGCCACCCGTCTTCGCGTCATGGCCCGCATCCAGCCCCGGCACTCGGGAATGCGCCTGGCGGCGATGTATTTGAAGGACGGATCGAACGACTATACCGCGCTGGTCGAGAGCACTATCGACGATGCGGGCAGCTCGGTCGTCGCGGTACGCGTGGCCCCGGGCCGCCTGGCGACCGGCTGAGCCCTCAGTTCACCAGTCTGGGATCGAAGAGGAACGAAGGCGGCGGAACGGCCCGCACGCGCTCATGGGCGGCGTCGTCCGCCGACGCCAGTTCCGGCGAGTCTTCGTATGTCGGAAGAATCACGGCGATTTCGCAGGTGGGCGTGGTCAGTTCCGGATCGCTGGAGAACAGTTCGTAGCCGAACGTCCGCAGCGACGTCAGGTTCCCCGCGCCCTCGCGGGTCTCGATCAGATCGACGCTCGTCGAAGCCGTCTCCCCCACCGCGCGGAACTTGATGTGCGCGAACGTTCCCGAGGGAAGCGTCAGCGCCTGGCCCAGCGACATCGAATAGTTGATGTATCCGCGCACGTTGTCCACCTCGTTGCGCTTGTGGAAGTCGAAGGGATAGTCCAGCCGGTACTTTCCGTCGTGGACGTTGATCCCGCGCTTGATCCAGTTCGCGCGGTCGTCGTCGACGACCTGCAGCACGTTCGGATCGAAGGTGACGAAGAAGGAAAGCGCGTCGATGACCGCGCCGCCGGGGTTCTCCAGGCGCAGAGAGACCTGGAACTCGTCGCCGACGGCCGGCGCCCTCTCCGGCCCGATCAGGCGCATGCCGGCCGGCGCCGTCTGGCCCACGCCGCTGAGATACCGCACCAGCAGCTCCTCCTTCTTGCCCTGCAGGATGTCCGCCTGCGATTCGTCGTTGGGATTGAAGGGCTTCAGAATCAGCAGCGAACCGCTCAGCGCGCCGTCCAGCGGATCGCGCTGGTCGCCCAGGACGTTGCGCCCCTGGTAGTACACCGCCGTGTGCTCGCCGGTCTCCGTGTCCCCGCTGGCGAAGCGGTAGTCCAGCTTCGTGTATTCCGTCGGAACGTTGGCCTCCCAGAGAATTCGAAGCACCGGGAGATTCTTCGAATAGCGCGGCTTCTCGAACGTCACGTCGTACAGCAGAACGCTGTCGCGCTGGTTGATCGAGAAGACCGGGGGCTCCATCGCGAAAGGGCGAACCTCGGAGTCGAAGACCCTGACGGGCTTGATGAACCGCTTGTCGAACTTCAGCGCGATCCGAATGCGGTCGAAGGGCGCCGACGCCTCGTTGCGCAGCTTCACCTCGGAAATGAACCGGTCGTGCTGTCTCACGACGGCATCGAGCTGTTCCGCCTCGGCCTCGTCGTTCGTCAGATAGTTGACGTAGAGGATCATCGTCCCGAAGGGAAGGCTCCCCTCGTCGATCGGTTCCTCCGGCTCGCTGCCGTCGAGCGGGATGCCGGCGTACTCCTTGTCCTCGTCGGAGAGATTCAGGCCCGGGTCCTTGCCCTGCTGCTCGGCGAGGCGGGCCTTGCGGCGTTCCTCGATGATGCGGGCGACGCGCTGCTCGTGCTGCCGCAGGCGCTCCTCGCGCGTGGGCGCCCTGTCGAGAGCCTGTGTCTCGATCGGATTCCCGTCGGCGTCCCGCTGGGCGACGGCGGACGGAACGGCCAGGACCGCCAAAGCGGCCGCGAAAAGCAGGTTCAGAAGACGGAAACGACTGGCTGGCATGGTGGCTCCCCGCCGGTATCCAACAGGAAGAGGACTACGCACCGGGGCGGGAGGTTGGGTCAACCGGCGCTTTGCCGCGAACGCGCCGGAATCAGTCGTCCTCTTCCGACTCGCCGAAGATCACATCGTGGACCCAGTACGCGATAATGGCCCACGCGCACCACCCCAGCACGAAGAAGAGCACCTGCTCGAAGGGTTCCAGCGCCAGTTCGCGGTACTTCGTCTGGAAGGGAACGCTGTAGATCAGCAGCAGAATAAACGCCCCCATCGGGACGAAACAGGCCAGGATCAGGCCGATCAGACCCACCATCCGCTTGGCTGCGGAGGGTCCGGCGGCGGCGGCCTTCGGCGCCACGTCGGGCATCGCCCGGATGGCGTCGGCGATTTCCGACGCCTTGCCCAGAAGCAGCTTCAGGGGGAGGTTCGTCGCCGCCTCTGCGGCCGTCACGGCGCGGGGGTCGGTCGGGTCCTCCATCGCCAATACCAGGCGGTTGTTCTCGATTCGCAGGGGAACCATGTGGTGCTTTTCGCAGGTGGAGCGGGGAATCTCCCGGGCCGCGTCGGGACGGGGCACGACCTCCGCCAGGTTCGCCACCTTGCATTCCAGCTTCTTCTGGAGCACGCCCACCCTGGCGCCCTCCGTGATCGCCCCCATCTCCACGAAGATGCGCGAGAGCGACCGCTCGCCCGAGGCGGACTGGTATTCCTTCTGTCCTTCGTCGTACTGCGCTTCGGTGATCAGCCCTTCGCGCAGCAACATCTCGGCGAAGTTCTTCGAATCGGTAACGGCGTTTCCCATCCGACGGCCCCAGCGAGGGAATTATGTTTGTCTTCAGACTCGTGAGTTCAGCGTTCCGACCCCGAGACTGTCAAACGGATTCCCCGACCTGTGGAAAACCCGCCTCCCCCCGCCCGGCCCCTAGCTCTCCCCCTCCGGCATCTCCGGAAGGATTTCCGGCAGGCCAAACGGCTCGTCGCCATCCTCTTCCAGCCCGAAATCCGCATTGTCCTCCTCCTCGCGCTTGCGGCGGACGGACTCGATGCGCTGCAGCGACTTCTGGGCGGACACCATTTCCGCCCGGGCCGTCTCTTCCGTCTCGCGCGGGGTCTGCTTGGAGACCTCGTCGAACGTCGTCACCCCCAAGCAGATCTTCAGCCAACCGTCGCTGCGCATCGTCGCCATGCCCTGGTGGACGGCGAGGGCATGAATCTCGTCCGTCGTCGAGCGCTGGAGCACCAGTTCGTTCAGCTCCTCCGTGACCTTCAGCACCTCGTAGATGCCCAGACGGCCCTTGTAGCCCGTGAAGTTGCAGTCGTCGCAGCCGCGCCCGCTGTAGAAGGTGAGGTCCTCCACCTCCTCGCGCGACACCGCGAACTCCTCCAGGTCGTCGTCGGAGGGGATATAGGGCTCCTTGCAGGACGGGCAGATCGTCCGGATCTGGCGCTGGCCGACGATGCAGCGCATCGTCGAGGTCAGCAGGAACGGCTCGATGCCCATGTCCACGAGTCGTGTCACGGTCGCGGCAGCCGAGTTGGTGTGCAGCGTCGAGAACACCATGTGACCCGTCAGGGCGGCCTGGACGGCGATCTGCGCGGTTTCGACGTCCCGGATCTCGCCCACCAGGATGATGTCCGGGTCCTGGCGCAGGATGCTTCGCAGACACGCGGCGAACGTCAGGTTCACCTTCGCGTTGATGTTGACCTGCACGATCCCGCCCAGCTCGTACTCCACGGGGTCCTCGGTCGTGATGAACTTCAGCCCCGAGTCGTAGACCTCCGTCAGGACGGAGTACAGTGTCGTGGTCTTTCCCGAACCCGTCGGCCCCGTCACCAGCACGATGCCGTTCGGCTTGCGCGCCTCGTTCAGGAGAATGTCGAGCACCTCCTTCTGGAAGCCCAGCTGGCGGATGCCGATCATCATGGTGCTCTTGTCCAGCACGCGCATCACGATGGACTCGCCGTAGACCGTCGGCACGGAGGCCACGCGCAGGTCGATTTCCTTGCCGGAGATGTTGAGCCGGATGCGCCCGTCCTGGGGCGTGCGCGTTTCCGCGATGTTCATTCCCGCCATGACCTTCAGGCGGCTGCAGAGGCCGATCTGAAGGCCCTTGGGCGGCGAGGGGATCTCCCGCAGAACGCCGTCCACGCGGTAGCGGATGCGCAGCGCGCCGGCGAACGGTTCGATGTGAAGGTCCGACGCGCGGTCGGTGATCGCGCGCACCAGCAGAAGATTCACCAGCTTGATCACCGGCGGATCGTTCGCGAGCTGCTCGACGTCGATGTCGATGCCGTCCGACAGCGCCGACGTCGTCGTCTTCGCCATCTCCTCCTGAAGGTCGCCGATCACCGAGTCCAGCGACTCGTCGCCCATTCCGTAGAAACGGTCGATGGAATCGACGATGTCGTTCTCGTCCATGACGACCGGTTCGATGTCGTGCTCCGGCAGCAGCAGACGAAGGTCGTCCACGATGGTGATGTCGAGCGGATCGCTGATGGCGATTTCGAGAATCGGCTTTCCGCCGGGACCGCCGGACTTCTCCCGCAGCGGCATGATGCGCTTGTCCCGCGCGACGGAGGAGGGAACGAAGCTGCGGACCTTCGTGGAGTTGTCGCTCTCGAGATCGTAGTCCGCCAGTTTGACGTAGGGCAGACCCACTTTCTCCGTCAGCGCCATCACCATCGACGCCTCGTCGGGAATCTCGATGTCCTGGATCACCCGGCCGGCGACGGGCTTGTTCCCGCCGACCTTCGCGGCGCTTTCGTCGTCGCCGATGCGCATCCCGCCCGTGCGCTTCTTCCCGCCGACCTTCGACGCGCTCTCGTTGCGCGGAATCATCGACTTGCCGCCCCCGGGCGTGGTCGCGGCCTCCTCCCGGATCATCAGTTCCATTTCCTTGCGGACGTCTTTCGGGTCCTTCTTCTTGTCCGTTTTGCCCATGTTGTGCCGCCTTGCGAATACTGGAAATCGGTACGGGAATATGCGAATGCGTATGTCTCCCCACTCGGGGGCAGTAGAGCGCGGAGCCCTTCGGGATGCAAATCGGATTTTGGCGGAACCCGCCCCCTCAGCCGCCCATTCCGTCCAGAATCGCCGCGATTCCCGCCGCCTGACGGGAACGGTGAAACTCCGCCAGTTTCCCCGCCGAAGCCCTCTCGAACCGCCCCGCCCGCACTGCCGAGAGAAACCGCCCCAGCCCGGCTCCCGCCGCCCGCGCCGTCTCGCCCACCGAGAGCGCCGCTCCGCCGGTCTCGCGGAGCAACTCCGCCGCGGCCCCCTCCGGCACCATCGCGAACACGGGCCGCTCCGCAGCCAGGTACTCGAACACTTTCTGACTCACCATGATCTCCGAACCGGGACCGCTCTCCAGAACCAGCAGGCAGGCATCCGCCCGCCGCTGCTCTTCTTGGCAGAGCGCGAAATCCACCGGTGGCAGGACTTCGACCATATCCCCCAGCGACCACTCCTCGATCAGCCGCCTGTCGCCCGCTTCGAGTTCCGCCCGCAGACGGACCCGGAGAATGTCCCGCCACATGGACCGGTGCGCCGCCAGCACACGCAAAGCCGCCAGGAAGGGCCGGGGCGACCGCCGCCCGAAGAAGGTGCCCGTATAGAGCAGCGTCAGTTTCCCCGGGTGAAGGGGCTCTCTGGAGAAGCCCGTCGCCGAAGGATACTCTGTCGGCTCGAAACCGTTGTAGACCGTCGCCACCGGCTCAAGATGCCCGGGCCGGTGCCGCTGAAGGTGCCGCGTGATCGGCGGCGAGACCGTCACGATCCGCGTGGCACGACGGGCCGTCATCCGTTCCAGAGCGCTTTGGGCGGTCCGCAGAAGGGGATTGCCGGGATCGTGGAACGCCGGGTTCTGGGTCCAGCCGTCCCGGAAATCCGCGAGCCACGGCAGCCCCGTCCGCGCGGAGACGATCATGGCGGCGATGTGGGCGCTTTGCGGATAGCTGCTGGAATAGACCGCCTGGAAGCGGTGGCGGGCCGCGAGGCGGATGCCTGCCGAGGCGGCATAGGGAATCCAGCCCATGCGGTCGTCCGGCAGAAAGACGTGCCTCCGAAGAAGAGTCATGACTTCCGGCCCGAAGCCGCCGCCCGTCCGCGCGCCCTGGGACGCACCCGCCACGCGTCCCCTCCCCAGCGCCGCTTTCACCCGATACGGGTCGAGTGACCCCGTCCGCACGACGGGTGTGCCGGAAACGCGGGGGTCCGCCAAGGGGCTCTCGTCGTGACCCGACCCCGCCGTTTCACGGCAACAGACCACCAGCGGCCGCCAGCCGTGATCGGGAAGATGCCTGAGGAGGGATACGAGCCGACGAACACCCGTCGCCGCCGGCGGATGGAAGTAGCTGAGGACGAGAAGGTTGGGCGGCTTGCGCATGGGTGCAGGATGGACCGCCCCCTTTTCGGAACGCAACTGTCCCCTCCGGGACAGCATCGGCGCAGGGCGCCGCTCCAAGGGAGTTTCGTCTTGGCAACTGCCCCGCCTCGGCCAAACGTCGTGACGCTCGTATCGTTTGAACCTGCGGAAAACCCCGCGATCCTGGAGTCCGTTCGGAATGAACCTGTCCTGGCGGGAACGAAACGACCGCATTCGTGCCGACGCGATCGCGCGGGGTCTTGTCGACGAAGAGGACGTCGCGAAGGCGGGCGTTCCGTCACAGGACGAGGACCTGGCGGACCTGCTCGCCCGCGAGGGGCTGATTTCCGAGGCCGAAGCGGCCTCGCTGAAGGCCGCTCTCGTCGCGCCGCCCCCCGGCGAAGGTCCCGGCGGCGGAGTCCCCGCCGACCAGCAGAAGACGCTCCTCTTCGGAGGCGGCGATGAACTGCTGGACCCGGGCCAGGAGAAGACGAGCCTCCTGTCCGACGAAACGGTGCTGGACTTCGCCGAGAGCGAGGATCAGGTCGCCGCGCGCGCGATGGACTCGGCGGACTTCCGCCTCGAGCCCTCGTTCTCCGAGAGCGGCCCCGTGCCGCCGATGGACTCCGCCGAAACGCAGTTGATGGCGGATTCCGATTCGAAGCAGGAAACCAGCAAGGTCGTGCTGGAGGAGGATCCCGATTCGGGTCCCGCCCTTCAATCCTCCGACCTGAATCTGCTGCCGAACCTGAACACCCCCTCTCCCGTCGTTAAGCCGGCGTTCGACGCCACCGTGCCCGAAGACCCCGCGATGGCCGAAACGATTCTGACTCCCGAAGAAAAGGAGGAGCGGAAACGCGCGAACGTGGAGACACTGCCGGACGGGCCGCTCCAGGCGGAAACCGCCGCCGAGACGGACGCTCCACCACCGGTCGCGCCCTCGTCGGCTTCGCAGAGCGCCCTCCAGTCCGCCTCCATCGGCTCCTCCGGCAGCATCGTCACGCAGGTCTCGCGCTCGCGCGAAATGTCCCAGGGGGACGTCGAACGGGTCCAGCGCGTCGTCAGCGGCGGAGGCGACTCGCTGATCGGCGTGAATCTCGGCGGCTATCGCATCGACGCGCGCATCGGGTCGGGCGGCATGGGGGACGTGTACGAGGCGACGCAGATTTCGCTCGACCGCCAGGTGGCGCTGAAAGTCCTGCCGAGCCAGTTCGCCAGCAGCGCCGAGTTCATCGAGCGGTTCTACTCCGAGGCCCGCACCCTCGGAACGTTCGTTCACAACAACGTCGTGCAGGTCTACGACGTCTCGGAGGCCGCGGGCCTGCACTTCTTCACGATGGAGAAGGTGCCCGGGCACACCTTCAAGGACCTGCTGGAGGACTCCGAAACCGTCGCGCCGGAACTCTGCACGAACCTGCTCAAGCAAACCATTCGCGGGCTGAGCCGCGCCTGGAAGGCCGGCGTGATCCACCGCGACATCAAGCCCGGCAACATCCTCATCAGCGACCAGGGCGACGTGAAGGTCGTGGACTTCGGCCTCGCGCAGCTCGTCGACGAAAAGGGCGAGTTCACCAGCAAGACCATCGTCGGCACGCCGCTCTACATCTCGCCGGAAGCCGTCACCGGCGACCCCCTCACGTTCAAGTCCGACATGTACTCCCTCGGCGCCACGTTCTTCCACCTGCTGGCGGGGCAGCCGCCCTACAAGGGAAGGTCGGCGATGGCGACGGCCAACATGCACGCCCGCGACCCCGTGCCGGACGTCTGCAACGCCAACACCGCCGTGCCCGCCGGCCTCGGCGCGATCATCGCCCGCATGATGGCGAAGGACCCCGCCGAGCGCTACGGAACCTACAAGGAGCTCTTCGACGCGATCGAGGAGTTCGAGCTCCGCGCCGGCATCATCAAGTCCCGCTCAGACTTTCTCGCGGACTCGCTGCTCTCCATCGGCGAGCACGGCATTCGCGGCATCTGGAACCGCATCGGATTCATGGCGATCGTCGGCGGGGCACTCGCCGTTCTCGCCCTCGGCGTCCACAACGTCCTCCGCAGCCACGCGATGCACGACTGGATCGCGCTGACCGGCGACGTCGGCACGGTCTTCTTCGCCGTCACCGTGCTCTTCATCACGTACGTCGCCCTCGCGCGAAAGCGCATCGTCCCCGTCATCGGCAGCATCCGCATCTGGATGTACGCGCACATCGTCACCGCGATCCTCTCCTTCTTTCTCGTCTCCATCCACGGCGGAAACTACTTCCGGTGGTTCTGGAAGCAGGGCGCGCGCGTGAACCAGTACCCCGACCGGCTCATCGGCGACTTCGTGCCGCACCTGGCGTTCCTCAACAGCTTCATCTTCCTGGTGGTGATCGTCAGCGGTCTGGTGGGCGCCACGATCTGGCGCGACATCCTCAAGCAGGTCACCGTGGAACGCATCGCGAAGGGACAGGACGCCGGCGTGGACGACTCGCGCCTCACCCTCTCCGTCTTCTCGCAGACCGTCTTCAAGTACTGGCGCATGCTGCACTATCCGCTCGCCGTGTCGCTGGGACTTCTGACCCTTCTGCACGTCCTGAGCATTCTGTACTACCGGGGACTGTAGCCGATGGCACTCGAAGTCCGCCCGACATTCCGGAACACGGTCGTCTTCCACACCGTCGCGCTCGCCGTCCTCGGCGTCGTCGTGTATTTCTCGTTCTCGAACCCGGAGCGCTTCTACTACTCGCCGCAGTACAACACCCACAAGTCGGACTACGGGGGCGAACCGATGCGGTGCAGTTCGTGCCACACGTCGGCCTTCGCACCGGTCGAGGACATCGGCTGCGCGAATTCCGGATGCCATCCCCGGTACCAGCCCGACTACGCCGGCTTCCACAACGCCATCGTCTACGACACCGACTGGGTATCCATCCAGGCGGAGAACCCCAAAGAGCTCAAGCGCGCCCGCGAGGCCAACGCGTCGCTGGCGTTTCACCACGGTCCCGACGTGTCCGCCCTCAACTGCCGCGACTGCCACAATTCCCACGTAGCGCAGCCCGACGGACTCCCTCTGTCCTTCGATCACGATGCGCTCGCCGGCGCGAAGTCCTGCATCGCGTGCCACGGCCCCGTTCAGGCGCCGCCCATCGTCGCGCACCGAAGCGTGTTCGCCGCGGACGCCACGGACTGCTTCACGTGCCATCTCGGCGTGGCATCCTGGAAGACCGACGTGGAATGGAACGACCGCCCCCCGGGCATGTCCTTCGACGACGGCCTGCGCCTGATCGCGGACTCCTCGACGGGCATCCCGTCGCCGGCCGGCATGCCCGCGCTTCCCACTCCCACGCCCGCCGCGATCGAATCGCCCGCCGCACCGGTCGAAACACCGGTTCCAACGCCGACGCCCGCACCGACGCCGACTCCGATCCCAACGCCATCGCCGATCCCGACTCCCGTTCCCACGCCCTCCCCGACGCCGGTTGCCTACGTCTGGCGGGAATTCTGGGGGGACTACCGCGAAGGCATGGACCTGCGCGCCCGCGATGGCAAGCCGGTGATCCTCTTCTTCTCGCACCGCTCCATCGCGGCAAGCAACCGCTTCGAGGTCTACGTCAGCGAATACGGCAGGGCGCTGGACGCGATTCATTCCGACATGTTCCCCGTCCGCGTCGATCTCGCGCGCCACCGCGAGCTGGCGGAGACCCTGGGAATCGTCGGCGCGCCATCGCTTGCCATCCTCGACGCCGACGGGAATCTCGTCCGCGCACAGCTCTTCAGCGGCTCCCCCGGCGAAGAGGACATGCTGGCGTTCCTGGGCAGGTAGGGCCGCCCGCCTTCTTTCACTCGACACCCGCGCCGCGCCCGTTCATTCGTTCATGCGACACCGATTCGGACGAACGACATGATGGACCGCAGCATTCTGGTCGTGGACGACGAGGAACGACTCGCCCGGAGCCTCACGGAGCTTCTGCGCGAGGAGGGCTACGAGGCGAACTTCGCCGTCGGCGGCAAGGCCGGCATCGAGGCCTTCGAGCACGGCGAATACCGGCTGGTCATTACCGATCTGCGCATGCCGGAAGTCGACGGGTTCCAGCTCATCGACTTTCTCTCCCGCAGCCACCCCACCACCGCCGTGATCGTGATCACCGGGCACGCCACGACCCAGTCCGCCATCGAGGCCATTCACCTTCGCGTCGCGGACTATCTGACCAAGCCCTTCGAGTTCGACTTTCTCCTGGCCTCCATCGGAAAGGTCTTCGCCCAGATCGAGACGGAGGAGCTGCGCGAGGACATGATGCGCATGATCAGCCACGACATCAAGGTTCCGCTGAACAGCATCATGGGTTTCGCCCAGTTCATCACGGACCGCGAAACCGGCGAGATCAGCCCGCGCGCCGGCGAGTTCGCCGGCAAGATCGTCGCCAACGGCCAGCGCATCCTCTCGCTGCTGGAGAACTATCTGACGCAGCAGCGCGCGGAGGCCGGCCGCCTCGAAGTCCTCCCGCGCCCCGTGCACCTCGCGGAGACCCTCGACGAGGCGGTGAAGATGGTCGGCGGAGAATTCTCCCGCAAGCTCATCCGTCTCGATGTCGAATGCGACGACGCCGTCGGAGTCTGGCACGGCGACGAGCATCTCGTCTTTCGCGCCGTCTCGAACCTGCTGGGCAACGCCGTCAAGTACACCCCCGAGGGCGGCGCGTGCGGGGTGCGGCTCGCGCGCGAGACGAGGGAGAAGGTCGGAGCGGCCAACGTGATCTCGGTGCGGAACTCCGGGCCGGGCATCTCGCGCGACGACCTCGCCCACGTCTTCAAGCGGTGGCACCGCACGCGCGAGAACCAGGGTCAGGCGGGAACGGGCCTGGGACTGTACGTCGTGTGGCACGTCGCCCGCGCCCACGGCGGATGGGCGGAGTGCGAAAGCGTGCCCGGCGAATCGACGACGTTTCGCGTGGTTCTTCCCGTCAAGCCGGTAGAGACGCCGCTCCCGATGCCGGGAGTCTGAGACTCAGTTCAGCATCCAGTACGCGGAACCGTCGTCGAACCGTTCCGGCAGGTCCGTCGCATCCACGAAGACCAGCCGTCCGTCGCGGAACCCCATCGCGAGAATGCCATTCGCCGCGTCCATCGATGCGAGGCCCAGCGCGGGGCGGGGCTCCGGACGCCAGCGCCCGCGCAACGTCAGGCTCAGATCGGTCCCGACGCCGAAGAACTCCACGTCGCCATCGATCTCCGCCACCGCCAGCGTCGAACCGTCGATCCACGCCACGGCGGCGACGTATTCCCCGCGATGCGACGAGAGGCTGCTGCCCAGGACCGCGCCGCTCGCGTCCAGATCCATCACCACGAAGCCGCGGCGCATTCGCGCGACCGCCAGCCGCGAGGCGTCCGTCGTCAGCGACGCGTTGCGCATGATCCGCAGTTCGTCGAGCGATTCGAGTTCGATCGTTTCGGAATCCGCTGCGCGCCCCGCGATCACGCCATCGAACAGGGACGGAAACACGACGCGTCCGTCCAGGAGAACGCCCGCCGGGTCCAGCAGGTCGGAAGACGCCAGCGGATCGTACGCGTTCTCCACCAGGTCCGTCCCCTGGATGCCGAACGTCCGCACACCGAGGAAGTCCCCCGTCGTCCAAAGCGTATTCCCGGCAACGAGACCGTACTCCGCCGCGCCGGTTTCCCGCAGAATGCGGTCGGTCAGCGTCGGCGGCGTCAGCAGGCGAATGCTTGTGATGCCGCGAACCGGACTGAACAGGTACGCGTCGAACGGCGAAAGCCACGCCGATGCGACGACGCTCTGCACCGCGAGATCGGTGAGAATCGTTCCGTTCGTGAGGACGCGATAGACCCGCGATCCGCAGGAGGCGATCACCTGTCCTCCGGCGGGGCGGTAGACGACGTGCTCGATGGGAGAAATCGTGACGTCGCCGGTCACCGGCAGGTCGAGTGTCTGCGGAAGGCCGCTCACCGGCGCCGAAGACGCGGACACGAGAACGCCGTCCGACAGCCGCCAGATTCGCCAGCCGCCCGGTTCGAGTTCGAACTCCTGCGCACCAGCCCCGCTGCGCGGCGGTTCGAGTTCCGTCAGTTCCACCAGCTGCGCGTCGTCGCCCTCGATCCCAAGCGCCACGCGCGTGTGCAGGCGGCTCTCCAGCGAGACGGCCGTCACGATCGTTCCCCCACCGATCGAAGATGCCGTCGTGACAACCAGCGAATCGCCCGTCCCGGGAAGCTCGGCATGCCCGGCGAAGCCGACGAGTTCGCTCTCGATTCCCGCGATGCGTTCGTTCTCTTCGCGCCATGCCGACGTCTCCGGCAGCGGCTCGACCTGTTGCGTGCGAAGACCTTCCAGCGACGTGATCTGGCGGTATGGAAACGGAATGTAGCCTTTGGCGCCGTGAGCCACGCAAAGCCCGATCGTCGCGCGGATCGCCGCGGCGTTGCCGGGATGGACGCGCGACGTTTCGCTCCATCCCTGCGCGACAAGCCAGTACTCGCGACCCAGTGTCTTCGCGTGGGCGACCTGTTCGACGATGTGGTCCGAGAGCGCCCGCAAACCCGCGGTGAAGTCGATGCTGCCGTCGGCAAAGGGATAGAAGTCCGTCCAGTACGCGGCCGGGCGGATGATCGAGAGGGGATCGTCGGGAACCTGAAGCGGGCTGATGGTCACGAACGACGGGCCGAACTCGGGGCTCGCGGCGATCGCGCGCACGGCGGCGGTCGCGTTGTCGAACTCGTACGGAGTCTCCGGTTCGTCCGTCGGATACATCCCCATCAGCATGGGACTGCCGACGATGTCGCCGAACTCCGCGAGAACCTCTTCGCGAAACGTGGTAAAGGCGATGGGCGAGATGCCCGGTCTTCTGAGGCGAACGATCTCCTGAAGCAGATCGCCTGCGGCCATGAAGGGCATTCCGACCTCTTCGCAGGCGGACCGTACCGCCGCCCACTGATCCCGCCGCGCGAAGACCGTCGCGAAGTTGAATCCGTCGGCGGCAGCCGCCTCGAAGAACGGTTTGATCGCCTCCTCTTCGGGCCCGAGATCGAGAATCCATATCCACGCGCCGCGGTTGAACTTCGCGCTGACGAATGGCGGAGGATCGGGAGGCGCCGCGAGATCGTCCCGCAGCTCGAACGAACGGTCGAGCGTCACCGTGCCTCCCGCCCCGTCGTGCAGTTCGAACCGCGCCGTGTAGGAACCCGTCGGCCGGCCCGTTCCGTCCCACGACGCGGTCGCGGTTCCGAGCGCGACGCTCATGGGAATCGTCGCGACGACCGCATCGCCGGAGTCGCGGATCGTCGCCGTCGCCGAAACGACCCGGCGGGGCCACGCGGCGACGAGACTCAGTTCCGGATTCAGCGAGAGCGGCGAAGGATCGTAGTCCGGCGGCCAGACGTGGACGAAGCCGCGCGATACGTCGTCGATCGCGATGGAACCGGGGCCCTCGTTCGCCAGCGTCACGCGCGATGCCTTCACGCCTTTGGCGACTTCGCCGGTTTCGACCGCATGGAACGCTTCGCCCGTCGCCAATTGAACGCCGGTCTCCTGAATCTCTCCAACCGTTCCGCCTATGGCGTCGATGTCGTCGATGAGCAGTTGCAGCGGCTGGTCGCCCCCGGCCACGTCCGCACGAAAGGCGACGAAATAGCTCTGTCCCTGGGGCGCGGCTGTACTGGTGGTCGTCGCGGACGCGCCGACCGGAAGTTCCAGCGCCTCGTTGGCGATCGCGGCGCCGCCGCCCAGCACCCACTGCGGAAAATCGTCCGGCCCCGCTACAAGATCGAAGCCGCCGTTCGCGATGCCCTCGTCGAAGATCGCAACGTCGTCCACGTCCGTCCAGTAGAGCTGGTGCGCGGTCACCGGAAAGACTTCCGCCGGGCCCGTTGCGGTCCGAATCGAATGCGTGGCATAGACGCGCGTCCAGTCGCCGGCCGGCAGAGAAACGACCGTTCGCTCGAAGACGATCTGGCGGCCATCGTCCACGAACGTCATGACCATGGGAAGGTTCACGTCGCCGGAGCGGTAGCGCGCGCTGACGGTAAAGTGCCTGCTCCGAATCGGAAGCGGAACGAACTGCTTGTAGCGGTTCAGGACGCTGACGCGCGCGTACGTGTTACCGCCGTCCTGGCGCAGCTCCGAGGAGCCTTCCTTCGTCCAGCCGACCGGCTCTCCCCCGCTGACGGTTTCGAACGACCCGTTCTGGAACGACGCGACCACGCCCTTCGGCGCCGACAAGTTCGGCACGCCGGGGCGCCCGAGCGGCAGACCGATGCTGTCCTGGTATTCCGGCGGGACCGGCTGCGCGGCGCAAAGGCACGGCCCTGCGGACACCAGCGCCGCCAGAACCGCTCTTCGGCAGGTCCTCATCGCGTTCCCCGCGCCGGCGCCACGCTCACTCCGCTCCTGCTGCCAGCCGTCCAAGCACCCGGAGGATTCGCGGATCCGTTTCGCGGTCGAGCTGCTGCGCGAAGAACTCGCGCGCCCGCGCGGCATCCAGGGTGCGCGCCAGCGTCGTGTACGCGCGCAGGCGATAGTCCGAATCGATCGACCGCAGGTCGCCGCCGGAAAGCGTGTCCATGATGAACGACTCCGCGCGTCCGGTCTCCGAGCCGCTCACTCCGCCCTGCGCTTCCTGCGCGGCGAGCACCGCCTCCGCCGCGACGATGCCGACCTCGCGGTCGCCGGGAAAGCGCTGTTCGGACTGCCGCGCCCAGTACAGCGCCTCGCCGGGGTCCACCAGGCGGGCGAGGTCCATGCGCCGGACCCACTCTCCGCTGCCGACGTCTTCGTCCGGCGCGCCCTTCAGGATTCCGATCAGCTCGCGATCGACGACCGCTTCCCCTTCGCCCGGCTCGTCGAAGAGTCCGACGGGAACCGTGTTCTCCAGCGCGTAGGCCCGCAGGTCCGAACTCGTTTCCGCCCGCATGATCGCGTCGAGATGCCCGCGCACGTCGTCCATCTCCGTCAGATAGTCGAGCATGTTCATGCGGTGCTCCTCGTTCGCCATCGAGTACGCCGCCTCGAACCCGTGCTCTTCGACCAGGCCCTCGATGTCGTCGCGAAAGAGCATCGGCTCGTCGTACTGCGGGTACGGCGGTTCCGACGGCGCGGCGACCCGCACCGGTGTTCGCGCGGGTTCGGCCGGTTCCGGCGTCGCCTGGACTTCGGATACCGTCGATGGCGGAGAGGTCGCGGGTGCTTCGGGTGCGGAGACGTCCGGGCTCGCAGGGGGTGCCGGCTCGACTTCGGTTCCGGAGCGCAGCGCGAAGAACGCCACGCCGAGGACGATCGCCGCGGCGACGATTCCGACGAGGGGCAGACTGTTGTTCTTCATGAAGGCGGCCTTCGGGGGGACGGTGAAATACTTCGTTCAGACGCCCTTGTGCGCGGAGAGAGCGCGCGGTTCAAGCAAAGGTTGGCGCCGAAAGCGAAAGCGGCCCGGACATCCTGCGGGGGATGGCCGGGCCGCGGTCTCTCGCACGTCTGTCCTCGTTCCCCTACTGGTTCATGCTGTCGAGGAAGTCGATGTTGCTTTCGGTCTTCTTGAGCTTGTCGAGAAGGAACTCGGCGGCTTCCACGACGTTGAGCTCGTTGAGGATCTTGCGCAGCAGCCAGATCCGCTGGAGGGCCTCCTCGGGAATCAGGAGCTCCTCCTTGCGGGTGCCCGAGCGCATCACGTCGATGGCCGGGAAGACGCGGCGGTCCGCCAGCTTGCGGTCCAGGTTCACCTCGCTGTTGCCGGTGCCCTTGAACTCCTCGAAGATGATGTCGTCCATGCGCGACCCCGTCTCCACCAGGGCGGTGGCGATGATGGTCAGCGAGCCGCCCTCCTCGATGTTGCGGGCCGCGCCGAAGAAGCGCTTCGGCTTGTGCAGGGCGTTGGCGTCGATACCGCCGGAGAGCACCTTGCCCGAAGCCGGCGTCACCGTGTTGTACGCGCGCGCCAGGCGGGTGATGGAGTCCAGCAGGATGATCACGTCCTGGCCGTGTTCGGTCAGGCGCTTGGCCTTCTCGATCACCATCTCGGCGACCTGGACATGGCGGTCCGCCGGTTCGTCGAAGGTCGAGCTGATGACCTCGCCCTTCACCGTGCGCTCCATGTCGGTCACTTCCTCGGGGCGCTCGTCGATGAGCAGCACGATCAGGAAGGACTCGGGGTGGTTCGTGGTGATGGAGTTGGCGATCTCCTGAAGGAGCATCGTCTTGCCCGTGCGGGGCGGCGCGACGATCAGCGCGCGCTGGCCGAAGCCCAGCGGCGTCAGCAGGTCCATGAAGCGCGTCGTCAGCTTCTTGCGGACCGTTTCCATCTTGATGCGCCTCTCGGGATAGAGCGGCGTCAGGTTGTCGAACAGGATCTTCTCGCGGGCCGTCTTCGGGTCCGTTCCGTTGATGGTCTCCACCTTCAGGAGCGCGAAGTAGCGTTCGCCCTCCTTCGGCGCGCGGACGGTGCCCGTGATCGTGTCGCCCTTGCGCAGGCCGAAGCGGCGGATCTGCGACGGGGAGACGTAGATGTCGTCCGGCGACCAGAGGTAGTTGTAGCTCGCCGAGCGGAGGAAGCCGAAGCCGTCCGGCAGGATCTCCAGCGTTCCGTTGGCGTACATCTGGCCGTTGCGGCGCGACGTGGCACGGAGAATCTGGAAGATCAGGTCCTGCTTGCGCAGCGCCGCGGCGTTCTCCACCTCCAGGTCCTCGGCCATGCGGGACAGCTCGGCAGCGGTCATCGACTTCAACTGCGCCAGATCGAGCACGGGGCGGTCCCCATTGCCCTCGGCGTTCGCGAACTCCTCGGCGGCGCGCTCCGCCTCTTCCTCTTCGGCATCCTCGACGAACAGCATCTCGTCGGGATCGTACGGACGACCTTCGGAATCGAGCGGAAGCGGCTGGTGCGATCCGCCGTTACCCCCGCGGCGGCGGCGCCGGGGGCGCTGCTGCTGCTGCTGATTGTGGTGGGGATGGGGCTGGGCGGAACCCGAGTGGGTGGATGTGCCGGAGCTTTTCTTCCTTCTCATGAAGAGATCGTCCTTGTGGGGGTGATTTGGATGGTCTTGGGGTTTGTGGGATTGAACGGAATGGATGAATTTGGGAGCCGACAGTTCAGGCCGTGGAGGCGAACACCTGGAAAACGCGGGGGGAAGGACTGCGGCGATGTTTGGGAGGGGGGCCGCCGAGGCGGTTCAGGCTGATTCCCCTGAAGTGTGGGTCGTTCTCCTGCCGTTGGCAAGTCGATCATACAGTTTTTCGACGAGTTTGCGGGTCGCCTCGCGCGAGCCCGAATTGTCGATCACATGGTCCGCCCGGCGGGCCTTCTCGGCTTCGGGCATTTGGCGGGAGAGGCGCTGATCGATCTGATCACCGGTCATCCCCCGATCTTGCACAAGTCGTGCCCGCCTGGTCTCTTCGTCCACCGTCACGCAAAGAACCGCGTCGCAAAGCGCTTCCGCACCCGTCTCGAACAGCAGCGGCACTTCCAGCACGACCAGCGGCCTGTCGCGGTATTCCAGCAAAAGCGCCTCTTCGCGCAGCCTCACCCGGGGGTGAACGATGGCCTCCAGTTTCGCAAGCGCCGCAGGGTCGGAAAAGACCCGCCTGGCAAGAGTGCCGCGATCAAGCGCACCGTCGCGGGTCAGAACGTCGCGACCGAATTCCCTGGCGATTTCTTCGAGTGCGGGTGTCCCCGGAGCGGTGACTTCGCGCGCGATTTCATCCGCGTCGATCACCGTGGAACCAAGTTCCCTCAAGCATTCCGAGACAAAGGACTTCCCGCTGCCAATGGAGCCCGTCAAGCCGAGAATCATCGAAAAAGCCTCCTCCGGACGCGGCCCGAACGCTCGAAAACCGGGCTCCGGACACCCGGCGGACAACTGATCGAAACTGACATCGCAGCCCCCCGAAGGGTCTCGAATCGCGCTCTCCACCCACCACCCACCTATACTTCCGCCCAGTTTTCCCCCACCGCGATATCCACCGCGATGGGCACGTCGAGCGCCAGTGCGTCCTGCATCTCCCTCGCGACCAGAGCCGACATGACCTCCAGTTCCTCGTCCGGGCAGTCGAAGATCAGCTCGTCGTGGACCTGGAGAATCATGCGCGACCGCAGGTTCTCCTCTGCGATACGCCGGTCGATGCGGATCATGGCCAGCTTGATCATGTCCGCCGACGTCCCCTGGATCGGCGTGTTGATCGCCATGCGCTCGGGATGGGACTGGGGAAACCACTCGAATTCCCGACCCTTCTTCTCCGCGTTCTTCTGGCGGCGCTCGATCTGGGTCCGCACCTCGGCGAGCCACCGCCGCCGCCCGCGAAGCGTCTCCACATAGCCCGTCTCGAAGCACCCGCGCAGCGTGTTCTCGATGTACGTCTTCACGCCCGGATAGGCGCCGAAGTACTCGTCGATGAACTTCTCCGCCTCGCGCTGGGAAATCCCGAAGTCGCGCGAGAGACGAAACGCCGTCATGCCGTAGACGATTCCGAAGTTCACCGCCTTGGCCTGGCTCCGCTGCTCCTCCGACACGTCCGCCTCGTCGAGGCCGAACACCAGCGCCGCCGTCCGAGTGTGGATGTCGGCGCCGGACGCGAACGCCGCCTTCAGGTTCGCGTCGCCGGAGATATGCGCCAGGATTCGCAGCTCGATCTGCGAGTAGTCCGCCGCCAGAAGCTTCCACCCCTTCTCGCGCGGGACGAAGCCCTGGCGGATGCGCCGCCCGTCCTCCGTGCGTACGGGAATGTTCTGGAGGTTCGGATCGCTGCTCGAAAGACGCCCCGTCGCCGCGATCGTCTGGTTGAAGGAGGTGTGCAGGCGGCCCGTGACGGGATTGACCAGCGATGGAAGCGCCTCGATGTAGGTGCCCCGCAACTTGTCGAGCTGGCGGAACTCCAGCAGCCGCGCAGGAAGCGGGTTGGTGGACTTGTCGCGAAGCTCCTCCAGAACCGTCACGTCCGTGCTGAAACCCGTCGTCGTCTTCTTCCCCGTCGGGAGTCCCAGGTCCGTGAAGAGAACCTCGGCGAGCTGCTTCGGCGAGTTGATGTTGAAGGCCCGACCGGCGATGCCGTGAATCTCGACGGTCAGCTCGCCGAGCCGCTTCTTCACCTCCAGCGACAGTTCCTCGAAGTGCCGGCGGTCGATGCGAACGCCCTCCGTCTCCATCCGCGCGAGCACCGTCACCAGCGGCATCTCGACCTCCGAAAACACGCCCCCGACCCCCCGCTCGCGGATCGCCTGCTCGAACTTCGAGCGCAGCTGCAGCGTCACGTCCGCGTCCTGGCACGCGTATTCGCTGACCGCCTCGACATCGACCGCGCCGATGGAGAACATATCCTCGTCGCCGCCGGCGACCTCCTTGAACGCGGTCATGCGAATGCCG
>JAJFLJ010000161.1 GCA_021772755.1 Candidatus Sumerlaeota bacterium | reverse complement strand
CGTTCCGCTCGATGCGAACGAGACGGCAGGTGATCCGCGCGCGCTCCTCGCCGTTGTGAAGGAAGAGCCTGGCGTCGAGACCCTCGCGAACCTGGCTCAGATCGAAATCCCTGGGGGGCTGGGGGCAGAGCACGCGGACGCCGCGCGTCGAAACGTCGCTGACCAGAACGAGCGCGCTGAAGGGCTTCGCCGGCATCTCGGGAAAGAGAAGCACCAGCTGGGCGGGAAACTTGCAGTCGATGCGACTTCCCTGTCGTCTGTCGGAATCTGCCATTTGCCCAATCCGTCGTCGGTCTCGGTCGTCGGGTGGCTGTCTTCAAGAAAGCAGCGGCGGCGCCGCCGAGCAATCTCAATTTCCCGGTCGTACGCCATTCCTACGGGCTCTGCCCGCGCCTATTCAAAACTGGTGGCTTGCGCCTCGACCGCCCCAATCGCGAGTTTGCCTCCGGTTCGGAGCCGCGAGAGCCCATGACGCCGACACGCCGCGACAAACGACGATCCCCGCGCTGGCGGGCATTCAAGTTCGCCCTGATCCGGCGCGTCCTTCTGCCCATTCTGGCGTTCCCAGTGCGGCTTCTCGTGCGCTCGTGGCGGTACGAACTGGTGCCGCCGGACGGCATGAAGAAACTCTGTACGCGGGAGGACCATCCTGTCGTGGTCGCCTGTCTGCACGGTTCGGCGTTCATGACGCTGGGCCTGATCGATCACAGCAGAAAGTGGGGGCGTCTCGATTCCACCACGATGGTAAGCCCGAGCCGCGACGGCGTTCTGCTGGCGGACCTGTTGGGCCGGTTCGGACAGCGCACGGTATCGGGCAGCTCGAGCAAGCGCGGTTCCTCCGCGCTGCTGGAACTGATCGAGGCCACGCGCCAGGGCACCGTCGGCACGATCTCGGTGGACGGGCCGCGGGGTCCGCGGTGCCATCCCGGCGGGGGCATCTTTCGTCTCGCCGGCGCGACGAACGCGCGGCTGCGGCTCATTACAGCTGCGGCAAGCCCGGCGTTTCGGCTGCCGTCCTGGGACCGGCATTTGATTCCACTTCCGTTCGCGCGCGTGCGGTTCAGGTTCGTGGACTTTCACGACTATGCCAAAGGCGGTTTCGAAGGCGACGAACGCCGCGCGTTGTCCGACGCGTTCGTCGAAAACCTGCGGATCGATGGGGAACCCGTCGATGGCATCGTCCCCCTGGAGGAGAAGAATGCTGCGAATCATCGCCGGTGAGCGGCGCGGGTCGAAGCTGGCGACGATGCCCGGCAACGAGACGCGTCCGCTGCGCGACCGCGTGCGCGAGTCGCTGTTCAGCATCGTCCAGACCGAGATTCCCGACGCGCGGGTGCTCGACATCTTCGCCGGGTCCGGCGCCGTCGGTCTCGAAGCGCTCAGTCGCGGCGCCGCCCACACGACGTTCGTGGAAGCGTCGCCCCCGGCGTTGCGGATCATCCGGGAGAACGTGGCGAAGCTGCGCTACGAGGAGAAGACCACCCTGGTCGGCCGGAAGATTCCCGGGGCTCTCACGAACGTGGAGAGCGACCGGTCGCTGATCTTCGTCATGCCCCCGTATGCCGGGACCGGGCTGGACTTCGCGGCCCTGTCGGAGATTCACAGACTCGGTATCGCGGCGAAGGAAGCCCTCGCGGTCGTCGAGGTGCGCAGCTCCGGGGTTTGGCCGGGGGAGACGGCGATCGAGCCCTGGCGAATCGTGGACGACCGCACCTACGGCGTCACGCGTCTCGTTTTTCTTCGGTATTCGCCTGAGTCCTGAGTTCCCTGCGCGCGGCCGGCACCAGGCGAACGTACTCGTCCAGCGGGTCTCCGTCGGGCCGTTCCGTCATCGTCTTGAGTATCTTTCCGACGGGGTAGAGGTCCAGTTCGGGCCACGAGAGCGCGCAATCCGCCGGGTTGCCGGTGAGCCGGGTCTTGTCGAAATTCCACTCTCCGCCGAAGAGCGAGCGCGCCACCTCGCCCACGACGAAGCCGGCACGGACGATCGTCTCCCCGCGAATCGTCGTGAAGAGATACTGGCTGCGGAGGAATCCGTCCATCCCGCGCACGCCCTGAAGCGAGAGCGGCAGCGGCTTGCCGAAGCGGTTTTGCCAGAATTCGCGAAAGGACTCCGCCGCGTTGCCCGCCGCTTCGGGTCCATCTTCCAGAAGCGCTGCGGCGATTTCCCCGCGCGTGAGCGGCGCCGCCTTATGGTACTCGTCGAACGCGCGCTCTCGCTCCAGACCCTTGTCGATGTTGTCCAGGAAGGTCTTGATCGGGAACTCCACGCCCCTGGCCGACTTGTGCTGGGCCAGGGCGAGAGGGAACGCGCGGATGTGGGGAACGCCGTCGATGTGCGAGAGCACCAGGCCGTGATCGGGGTCCTCGGCCCAGACGCCTCCGTGCCGCGCGCGGATGCGTTCACCGATCCACGACGCGAGCCCGGAGAGAAACTCCTCGGTGTGTTCTTCGCAGGCGAGCGACTCGACGTGGCGGTCGACCGCGTCGGTGCTCTCCGAAAGGCGCGCTTCGAAGCGCGC
>JAJFLJ010000017.1 GCA_021772755.1 Candidatus Sumerlaeota bacterium | reverse complement strand
CCGACGCGCTCGATCACGTCGGTCGCGCCGGCTATCGCGATCTCCAGACGATGGGCTACTGCGTCCACACGATGAAGGTCGCGTACTGGTGCATGATCAACTGCCGCCGGATGGAGGAGGGCGTCGAGAAGGCCGTGCGCCTGGGCGGCGATTCCGACACGCAGGGCGCCATCGCCGGCGCGCTCTGCGGCGCGCGCTTCGGACTCGCGAGCATTCCCACCGCGTGGGTCGCGCCGCTCAAGGACCGCGCGCGAATCGTCCCGGAAGCGGAACTGCTGATGAACGCCGCCAGCGCCGAGGACGAACGGGAGTTCGAACGGGGCGAACGCGATCCCGACCAACTGCCGCCAAGGGCGCTTTAGCCCAGAAGCCATGCGGACGTCTGAACGAATACCGGTTTACGTGCGAGCATTGGCGCGGCGCGTATCCTGGTCGAAGCATGTCATGCGGGCTCGTCGAGCGGGCGCTCGCGGAACCTCCTGAGCAGCGACCAACTCGCACTACGACCGGACAAGAGCGGAGATGGGTATCAGAACGACGGGATGCGAACGAGAAATGGTGCGTGGAAACAGGGACCCGACAACGGCCCGCACCGTTCCATAGGTGGTGAGAAATGCCCGACACAGGTTCGAAACGTGCCTTGCAAGCGAACCGGGAGGAGGCTCATCCCGACCAGCCATCCGAGACTGCCAGCGATAGCGTCGCGGCCCGCGGGGAGTGCGGTGGCCTTGCGAGATTCCTTTCCGAGAGGCTCCTTGGAGTCATTGTCTTCTCGCTTTTCGTCATCGTCGTGTCCGTACTGGCGGTTGTGCTGAAGCATCAGGCTGCGATCACTTCGGCGCGATCCGGCAGCACGGCGATTCTGACGACTGCCTTATGGAGAGGCTTCGTAATCGTGGGCATCATGGTCGTGTTGATGGAGTGCATCTTCCAGCGCTGCCAGCCGAGAGTTTCTCGAACGATCGCTGGCGCCGCGTTGATCGGTATGGGAGTGTACGGTTCTGCAACCCCACTTCTCTTGCCCATTGGCAGGAGCTTCGCCGACTTGCTGTGGGTGAAACTGCTGGAAGCCCTAATCTTGATCGCTATTCACTTTTCGATCACTCTGATCGCGCCACCAGAACGTCTTGTTGATGTCGACGGGTGCCCACCGACGCCCGTCGATGGCCGTTGAGAACGCCATGTGCCCGTTCACCACCCGTTTCGGAAGCATGGTGTTGCTGTAGGCCTTCTTGAGGGAGTCCCGTGTTGTTCGCCAGGGAGGTACAGTTGACAATGCGGGCAGCGGGCACGCGATCCGACAAGGCGCGATACACGGATGGAAATCTCCAGGGAAGTGCGATGACAAACGGCCAAAGCACCAAAGACGAGCGGAAAGCGAACGCGGAATGTCGACTGCCCTCGGCAGACATCCATGAAGCTGTGAGAGGTGTGCTATTGGGGAGTGCGGTTGGCGACGCGCTGGCCCTGCCTTTCGAGGGGATGTCGGCATGGCGGCGAAAGAGGATGTTCGGCCCCGTCAATGGCCATCGCTTTCTGTTCGGCCACGGGATGTTCTCGGACGACACCGAGCACGCGTGCATGGTTGCGCAATGCCTGTTGAGGAGCGATGGGACACCCGGTTCGTTCGAGCGGCATTTCGCCCGCTCGCTTCGCTGGTGGCTGCTGGCCCTTCCCGCAGGAATAGGAAAAGCCACTCTGCGCGCCTGTGTGAAGCTGCTGCTAGGATTCCCTCCGGCGCGCAGCGGCGTTCGCTCCGCAGGCAACGGACCGGCGATGCGCTCTGCCGTTCTCGGGGTTCTCTTCGGTTCGAACGAGAGTCTCCTCGGGGACTTCGTTCGCGTATCGACTCGCATCACACACACCGATCCGCTCGCGGAAGAAGGCGCGCTCCTTGTGGCGCAAGCCGCGCGATGCCTCTGTGAATCGGCAGAGCTTCCGGGTGACGACTCGGGAATGACACCCTACTCGCCCCAGTTCGTCGGTGCGATAGAGAGCCTGAGGAATTCTCTCGCCGCGAACCAGTGTACTACGGATTTTTCCCGCGACCTTGGAAGCAGACGGGGCGTCAGCGGATTCATCGTTCCCACAGTTGCCGTCGCGCTTCATGCAGCCCTGAGCGCGAAGGACTACAGGGGAGCGATTCTGGCGACGGTGGAATGCGGCGGGGATACGGATACAGTGGCGGCGATCGCCGGAGCACTTGCGGGAATCAGGTTCGGAGCCGATTCGATCCCGAAAGACTGGATCGACGGAATCGTGGACTACCCCCTCAGCCCGGACAGGATCGAGCTGATCGCCGCCAGACTCGCCGACCGCTTTTCGGGCAAAAACGCAGCCGCCGGACCAGTTCGGATTCCGCGGCTGCCGGTCCTCCTGCGGAACCTCTTCTTTCTGACACTGGTGCTGCTTCACGGATTCCGCAGAATGCTTCCCCCGTATTAGCTGCGGTTCTGGAATCTCTTCGCGCCGCCCCGTCTACTTCGGCGGGTCCGCGGACCAGGCGTTCCAGACGGACATGGCCTTCTCGGGGCCGTCGGCGAGGACGGACTCGATGCAATCGGCTGCGGCGCCGACGGAAAAGACCGCCGTCTCGCGCCGTTCGCCCCGCATCGGCGCCAGGACGTATCCGGCGAGATCGCCGACAGGGTGGTTAGGCTGGCAACCGATGCGCAGGCGGGCGAAGTTCGGCGTCCCAAGGCGGCTGATCAGATCCCGCAGGCCGTTATGCCCGCCGTGGCTGCCGTTCATGCGAAGCCGTATCCTGCCGTGGGGCAGATTCACGTCGTCGCAAACGACCAGGATGTTCTCCGGCTCGATCTTGTAGTAGGCCGCGACCGGCTGGATGGCGTTGCCGCTGACGTTCATGTACGTCAGCGGCTTCTGGAAGTAGAGCTTCTCGCCCTTGAATGCGCCGGCCGCCATGACGCTCTGGAACCGCCGCGCGTCCTGCCAGGAGAGGCCGTGCCGGCGCACGAGTTCGTCCACCACCTCGAAACCGAGGTTGTGGGGCGTCCGGTCGTATTTCGGTCCGGGGTTGCCGAGGCCGACGATCAGCCACATGGAATGCGCGCCTCCGTGGGATGCGAGAGGCATTGGGGAGCGGCGGACGGCGGGCAACGCGAAAGGGCCGCGCCGCTACTGCCCGTTGAGCGCCCAGTCGTAGTCGAGCCAGCGCAGCCGGAAATCGCCGGAGCGAAGCAGTTCGGCGCGGGCCGGGTCCTCCTCGTAGAGCGCGAAGAACGCTCCGAGGGCCTCCGACTTCGAGGCACCATCGCCGCCGTGGTGCAGCTGGAAGTCCTTGCCGTACCAGTCCATCAGCTTGCTGAGATGCCAGGTGGTTCCCTCGAAGCGCATGTTGCGCTCGACGGACATGAAGTCGCGCACGCCGCGGTCGTACGACTCGTCGAGATTGCCCGCCGTGAAGGGCTCGGGCTGGAGAACGGGGCAGCCGATGCTGGCGCAGTTGACCGCGAAGTGAACGCGCGGATCGACGAAGGCGCGGCGCTCGGCGTCCGGCGCGTTCTGGCGCCGGAGCACGTCGTGCTCGATCTGGTTGAGCGTCATGTCCCGCTGCGCCACTCTCATCGGAGTGTCCCAGGGCTTGTCGATGTCCATGATGCTCTCGACGGGATGGTTCTGCACGATGGTTTCGAGCGTCAGGATGTTGTACGCGTTGATATGCCACGCGGCGTACGCGTCGTCGCGAAGGCGTTCGAGCTCGCCCGGATCGGTGTCGGCGATGGCATCGACGAGTTTCCGCAGATCGGTTCGCCCCCTCGTCGAAAGCCCCTCGTAGTCGACGCGACCATCGGCCAGATACGCGTCGAGGAGATCGCCGTAGGCTTCCACGGGAAAGTCCGCCGGCGAGAGCGACGCCCCGTCGTTTTCGGTGTTCGCCGACCCGCCCGAACCCGTCGTCGCCGCACGGACGGGCTGCGACGTGGCCGCGCGGTTCACGGGGCCCGACGTGGGGCGGTTGCCACCAGCCGCCGCTTCTCCGCCGTCGGCCTGGGAGGGTTGGGGCGAGGGAACCAGAAAGAGCGCCAGCACGGCGAGGGCGACGCCGAACGTCGCCGTCAGAAAGACGGCTTTCTCGCTGGGTCGGGTGATGATGGGTGTCGGCATCGCGAAATCCCCGGTGAAGTTGGGACGACTCTGTCCGCTCGGCCTGTCCGGCGGTGTGAACGATTACCTCGCCGCGAGCCCGATCATGGAGAGCAAGATCGAGTCCGACCGCAGCCAGCCTTCGAGGGTGAGCGCCAGGCGGCCGCCTTCCGAGTCGTACCACCCCGCTTCGCCCGCCTGGCGACCGGGGACCGAATCGATCCATGCCCGGACGATGAGCGCCCCCGGGCTTTGGTCGAGCGCGATGCCCTCGCGCGTGCGCAGCCCGCGAAAGAGCAGTTCCTCGGCGAGGATGCGCTCCGGCAGTCGCTCCGGGTGACTGCGACAGAGCTCGTCGATGGCGAGGGATTCCTTCCAAAGATCGATGTCGTCCGGATTCCACCACCGCAGATCGCCGCAGGAGGAATGCGCGCCCGGTCCCAGGCCGACGACGTCCTCGCCGGACCAGTATCGCTGGTTGTGCCTGCTGCGCCGGCCCGGCTGCGCGAAGTTGCTGATCTCGTAGTGCTCGAATCCATTCTCTCGAAGCAGCGCCGAGCCTTCGATGTACATCCGCGCGACGGTGTCCTCGTCGGGAAGCGGAAGCCGGCCGCGTTCCGCCTCATCGTGAAAGGGCGTGTTGTCGTGGATCGTCAGTCCGTAGAAGGAAAGATGGTCGGGCCGGAGCTCGACCGCGCGCGCAAGGCTCTCCATCCAGTCGTCGA
>JAJFLJ010000160.1 GCA_021772755.1 Candidatus Sumerlaeota bacterium | reverse complement strand
GCGTGGACGAAGAAGCCCGGCGTGTTCACCGTCAGCGTTCTGGTGCGGGGCCGGTTCGTGCTCGTGTTTCCCGATCGCGAAGTGGTTCTCGCGCGCGAGGGCGACTTCGCGTACTGGGAGGGCGGCGACCGCCACACGTGGCGCTGCGAGGAGGACTCGGTGATCGTGACGGTGCGGTGGCCGTCGTCGGCATGACGCTCAGTCGCGCCGCGCGCGGGCGACGGGCGGGTCGGCGGGGGGCGCGTCGCCGGCGACGTCGTTGCGCAGAAAGACGTTGAGGAAGTAGCCGTCGCCGGGAAAGTCCTTGTGCACGAAGACTGGCCCGGGCCGGTAGCGCTTCGCGAACTCGGGTTCCTCGTAGATCGCCCGGTTGTTTCGCCAGCGGATCACGAGCGGTTCGCCGCGCACGGGCGGCGCGTTGGAAACGAGAACGATGACTTCGGGATCGCGCGCCAGCACCAGATCGAACGCAGGATAGTGGTCGATGCCCTCGTAGGAAAGGCGCGCCCACTGCGGATCGGCGAGCCCGGCGATGTCGACGATCTCCACGTCGGCGATCCAGCCCACCAGTCCGATGTCCTCGATGGCGACGAGAAGGGGCCGGCCGGTTTCGTTCCGGTGCGCCCCGTTCCACTCCGCGAGCCAGTCCGCCAGGGCGGTGTGACCGTCCTTCCAGCCATAGACGCGCGTCTGGACTTCCAGCAGAACGCGCAGGTTCTCGCCGCGCACGAGGAACGGCATCGCGCCGAGCACCGCCACCGGCAGCGAATACGCGGCGAGGCGCGCCGCCCTTCGCGGAAGGCGGCAGACGAGCGCGCCCGCACCGAACGTGACGACCGCCGCGGCGACGCCGGTGCACGGCGCGATCAGGCGCAGATGGGGAATCCAGTCGCCCCCTTCGTAGAGCACCAGCGCAAGATGCCCGAGAATGGCGAAGACCGCGATCACGGGCGCCGCGACGTTCGCGCGCCGCGCGAGCAGCAGCCCCGGCACGGCGGCGAAGAACGCCCAGCCGTGATTGAGAACCAGGAAGTCTCGCAGATAGCCGGTGGCGCTCGCCATTCGGGAAAGAGGGTCCGACGCCATCTTGACGTAGTACGTGTTCGGATGAAGCTGTCCGTAGACGGAAAGGCGAAAGAGCGAGAGCGCGGCCCAGAAGGCGAAGGCGATCGCGGCGGCGGCGAGAACCGGCTTCGACGACTTTCGCCGAAGAAGGCAGGCGATCCCGACGCTCGCGCACGTTCCCGCAGCCCAGGCGATTCCCTCGGGCCGGGTCCACGTGGCGAGCCCCAGCAGAACGCCGCCGACGACCGGCTGCCACGGCGGAACGTCCTCGCGCGCGATCCACCGCAGCACGAGCCAGAAGCCGGCCGTTACGAACGCCGCGAAGTGCGCGGTCTCGAGCCCGCCGACGGCACCCGTCGGGAGAACGAGAAGCACCGCCAGCCACGCGGGACCGGTGAGCGTCAGAACGAGAGGCGGACCGTCCTCTGCCACGCCTCCGGCTTCGAGAAGGTCCCTGCCGAGCGCGACGGACACCAGCAGCGTCGCGCCGCCGGCGATGGCACCCGTCAGTTTCGTCCAGAAGATCCCCGAGCCTCCCGCGAGAATGACGCACGCCTGGAAGAGCCAGAGCAGATGGTTCGTGTAGCTTTCGACGCGCGGTCCGCCGGGATTGTACACGAAGCCGTGCCCGTCGGCGAGGTTGCGCGCCGCACGCAGAGTGATCCAGGCGTCGTCGACGGTATACACCCAGACGCTCGCGACCTGAAGCGCGTAGAGGCCGGCCACGGCCGCCGCCACGAGCAGAAAGACGCCGCGGTCGCGTCCGGAAGCTGTTCGCCACTCCATCATCTCGTTTCCACTCCATCGCGGGATGCGGCGGCGTCGCCAGTGGAATCGTGTTGCGCGAACCCGGGGACGCCGCGACGTTCGCCGCACGGGATTCGGCGGCATGAACATCGGAAACGTCCAGGCGATGCGGTTCGACGGTTCGGGAATTCGTCCGGCGACGGAATCGCTGACGGAGGAGGGGCCGCTGAGCATCAAGGTCAACGGGACGGACTTCACCGTGACGATGCGCACGCCGGGGCACGACCGTGAACTCGCTCGCGGGCTCATGTTCACCGAGGGCCTGCTCGCCGCGGACGCGACGGGCATCGACCTGGTCGAGCGCAAGGCGGCGGGAAACGACGCGACGTTCTGCATCGACGTGCGCGTCGACGCGTCGATGCTGCTGGCTGACTTCGAGAACCGGCGGTCGCTGCTGGCGACGTCCTCCTGCGGGTTGTGCGGGCGGAAGGACCTTGCGGACCTGGAGGACATGCCGCCGCCGGTCGGCGGTTCGGAGCTGCGCATGGACGCGGCGCTCGCCGCGAACATGATGGCCGCGATGCGCGCGCACCAGGAGACGTTCGACCGCTCCGGCGGATCGCACGCGGCGGGGCTGTTCTCGGAATCGGGGAACGTCCTGGTGGTGCGCGAGGACATCGGCCGGCACAACGCCGTGGACAAGGCGATCGGATGGATGCTGGCGAACGGCGCCCTCGGGTCCGCGACGGCGATGACGGTGAGCGGCCGCGTCTCGTTCGAGATCGTGCTGAAGGCGTGGCGCGCGCGGCTGCCGTTTCTGCTGGCGGTGTCGGCGCCGTCGACGCTCGCCGTGAAGACGGCCGAAGCGGCGGGAATCACGCTGATGGGATTCTGCCGCGACGGACGCGCGACGGTCTACTCCCACGCCGGGCGCGTCGTCGCCCCCGCAGCGGCGGAGTCCGGCGCATGACGAGGATTCGCAAGCGGTGGACGCCGGAGAACTGGGCGAGCCTCGCCCCCTTCGGAATCGGCCACCAGCGCCCCAACAATTTCGCCGAAGTCTTTCGCGCCATCGGCGAGAACCGCGACGAACTCGCGTACGCGTGGCGGATTCTGAACCGCGGCGTCTGCGACGGATGCGCTCTCGGCACGACGGGCATGAAGGACTGGACGCTGGACGGGACGCATCTCTGCAACATCCGCCTGCGGCTGCTGCGCCTGAACACGATGCCGGCGATGGACGTCGCGCTGCTGGGGAACGCCGCCGCGCTGCGGAAGAAACCGAACGCGGACCTCCGCGCGATGGGGCGGCTGCCGTATCCGATGCGGAGGCGCGCCGGCGAGAAGGGCTTCGCGCGAATCGGATGGGGCGAGGCGCTCGACGCCATTGCGGACCGGTTGCGAGGGACCGACCCCGCGCGCATGGCGTTCTACCTGACGAGTCGCGGAATGCCGAACGAGTCCTACTACGCCGCGCAGAAGTCGGCCCGCGCCATCGGCACGAACAACATCGACAACGCGGCGCGCATCTGCCACTCGCCGAGCACCTTCGGACTGAAGAACAGCCTGGGCGTCGCGGCCACGACCTGCTCCTACAGCGACTGGATCGAGAGCGATCTCGTCGTGTTCTTCGGCTCGAACGTCGCCAACAACCAGCCCGTGGCGACCAAGTACCTGCACTACGCGAAGAAGAACGGGTGCCGCGTCGCGTGCGTGAACTCGTACCGCGAACCGGGAATGGAAAGGTACTGGATTCCCTCGCTTCCCGAGAGCGCGCTGTTCGGAACGAGGATCGCCGACCGGTTCTTCGCGGTGGATACGGGGGGCGACATCGCGTTCGTCATGGGGACGCTGAAGCACATGATCGCCAGCGGGTCGTGCGACGACGCGTTCGTGCGCGACCACACGGCGGGCTTCGAGGAACTGAAGGCGTCGGTGGAGTCGGCGTCGTGGGAGGACCTGGAGGAGGCCTCGGGCGCGTCGCGGCGCGAGATGCAGGCGTTCGCCGCGATGATCGGCGAGGCGAAGCGCGCCGTGTTCGTGTGGAGCATGGGCATTACGCAGCACGCGCACGGGATCGACAACGTCGCGGCGATCGTGAACCTGGCGCTGACGAAGGGGTTCGTCGGGCGCAAGGGATGCGGACTGATGCCGATTCGCGGACATTCCGGCGTGCAGGGCGGCGCGGAGATGGGTTGCTACGCGACGGCGTTTCCCGGCGGCGTTCCCGTGACGGAGGAAAACGCGCGCAGGCTGGGCGGGCAGTGGGGGTTCGACGTTCCGCACGCGGAGGGAATGGGCGCGACGGAGATGATCGACGCGGCGGGGCGCGGCGAACTCGACGTGCTCTTCTCCGCCGGAGGAAACTTTCTCGAAGTGCTTCCCGAACCGGACGCCGTGGAGGAGGCGCTCGCGCGCATTCCGCTGCGCGTCCACATGGACATCGTCGCCACGAACCAGATGTTCGTGGATGCGGCGGAGGAGACGATTCTCCTGCCGGCGGCGACGCGGTACGAAACCCCCGGAGGCGTGACGCAGACATCGACGGAGCGACGCGTGATGTTCAGCCCCGAAGTGCCGGGCCGCCGCATCGGCGAGGCGCGCCCCGAGTGGCGCGTGTTCACGGAGCTCGCGGCGCGAACGAAACCCGGCCTGGCGGAGAAGGTCTCCTTCGCATCGACGGCCGCCATTCGCGACGAAATCGCGCGCGTCGTTCCCTACTACGACGGCATTCAGCGTCTCGCCGCCGCCGGCGACCAGTTCCAGTACGGCGGCCGGCACCTCTGCGACGGGTGGAAGTTCCCCACGGAGGACGGCAGGGCGCACTTTCGCGCGACGGAGATTCCCCGCAACCGGCCGCCGAAGGGCCGCTTCCTGATGGCGACGCGGCGCGGAAAGCAGTTCAACAGCCTCGTCCACGAGGAAAGGGATTCGATCACCGGCGCGGTTCGCGACGCGGTGCTGATGAACCCGAAGGACGCGGCGGCGCTCGGCCTGCGCAGCGGCGACGCCGTCGTGCTGGAGAACGAGCGGGGCGAACTGCGCTGCCGCGTGTGCGTCGCGCGGATGAAGCGCGGCAACCTGCAGGTGCACTGGCCGGAGGGAAACGTGCTCATCGACCGCACGCGCCGCGAACCGACGGCCGGCGTGCCCGACTACAACGCGGTCGTTTCGGTGCGGAAGGCGCCGTGAAGGCGCGAATCGCGGGCGCCATTCTCGCCGGCGGCGCGAGCTCTCGCATGGGCCGCCCGAAGGAGGGCGTCCCGCTTTCCGGCGGTCTGACGATGATCGAACACGTGCTCGGCGCGTTCGCGGGAGTCGTCGACCTCGTCGTCGTCGCCGGCGACTGCACCGGCTTTTCCGTTTCCGATCGCGCGAACGTCGTCCACGTGAACGACCGCCACCGGGGCGTCGGTCCGCTCGGTGGAATCGAAGCGGTTCTCGCAAGCGGCGTCGCCAACGGATACGTCGTCGCAACATGCGACCAGCCGCTGCTGACGCCGGATGTTCTGCGAACGCTCTCGGGCGAAGCGGACGACCGCGCGGCGTTCCTGCGCACGGAGGGCGGGCTGGAACTCGATCCCTTTCCGGGATACTTTCCGGCGACGCTGCACGGCAGTGTCCGCGCGGCGATCGACGCGGAGCGGCTCTCCGTGCGCGGCCTGATTCGCACGCTGAATGTCCGCTGGCTCACCATTGCGGACACCGACGCCGCGTGCCTCCGCAGCATCGACACCCCGGAAGACCTGCGGGGCCTTTAGAAACGGCAGCCGATTGTGCAATGGCGGACAGATTTCCCGCCGCTCCCGTGGCATCCTCCTGCTTCGAATTTTCCCGGGGAGACACGCCCATGCACCGCAGACCATCGTTCGTTCTTGCCGCCGCAGGAGTCGCGCTCGCTTCGGCGGCGTTCGCTCTCGACGACTTCGAGGACGGTTCGACGCAGGGCTGGATCAGCGGCGCTTCGCATCCCTCGCCGCCGGCGAACGTGGCGAACGGCGGACCTGGCGGAGCCGGAGACAACTATCTCGCGGTGACGGCCAACGGAACCGCGGGCGCGGGCGGAAAACTGGTCTTCTTCAAGAGCACGGGCGATTACTCCGGCGACTGGACGGCGGCGGGGTTCGACCGCGTCGACATGGACGTCGCCAACTTCGGCGCGACGCCGCTGGAACTGCGAATCGCCATCGACGGTCCCGGCGGAACGTTCGCCACGACGGACTCCGTCATCGTTCCAGCCACCGGAACGTGGACGAGCGTATCCCTCGACGTGTCGTCGGCGGACTTCACCGCCGATCTCGGTACGAACATCGCCGCGACGCTCGGCGGGGTGTTCCTGACGCGCATCGTCCATTCGACCCTGCCGACGTTCAACGGCGAGGACATCGTCGCGAGCGCGGGCTTCGACAACATCGGGATCGCCAACACGTCGTCGGCCGTCCAGGACTGGACGCTGTACGAGTAGACTTCTTCGGACAGGGGGAAATGCGTCGGCCGCCCCTCGTTCGAGGGGCGGCCGGTGCGTGGAGCGAAGCCCTCAGGGGACGGCGATGCCGAAGAGTTCCGCCAGCGCGTCCGTCGTCGGGACCTGCACG
>JAJFLJ010000159.1 GCA_021772755.1 Candidatus Sumerlaeota bacterium | reverse complement strand
ACCTCGACCTCGGCGATCACCAGGCCGCGATGGGGGCCTCCGAAGACGTCGATCTCCATGCCGTCCGGCAGAAGATAGCGTGTCTTCTCGGTGCGCAGCGGCGAGAGACGAATCAGCGCCTCGGCGTCTTCGGCGGGAATTTCATACTCGAACTCCAGGCGCTTCGCGGGTTCGCCCGGGGCGGAACGTCCCAGTGGCGCCTTGATACTGATGTACCCTGTGGAACCCTTCATGCGCGCGCGCACGACCGGCGAGCCGGGGTTGACATAACCCTGGCGAATGGGCGTCGCCCCGCACGGCGGCAGCGTGCCGACCCGTTTCACGGCGAATCTCCATTCGATTTCCACCGCCATCGTCCGGTCACTCTCTCTCCCGGCGGAGCTTCATCCGCCGTTCGCGCACCGCGTGGTGAAGCGGCTGCTGACGCTGGTTCAAGTCGTCCAGAAACTCGATGGCCTCGTCGATGCGGCCCTCTTCCACGCGCATCCGAACGGCCCAAAGGGGAAACGCAGGCTCCCAGGGCAGGCGCCGGTGGGCTTCGAGCGCGGCCTCTTCGGAGGCCTTCCGTCCTCCCGTGCGCTCCGCAAGCCGTACCCACTCGAAGAGCGCCAGTTCGTCGCGCGGAGAGGCGGCAAGCCACCGCTTGGCGACCGGTTCCAGGAAGTCCCTCGGGTCGGCGTACTTCGCGATCTCCGTCGAGCGCGCGCGGATCGTGACCGCCTGCGAGCGCAGCGGCGCGCTCCATGCCGACAGGAACGACTTCGCCTCGATATTCGACGCGGGGTCCTGCCGCTGCCACTGCCACCGTGCGAAGGGGAACAGTATCGCCGGAACAAGTACCACCGCAAGAGCGACGCCCCACGGTTCGAAAGCGAACCGCTTCGTCGCCGGCGTTTCGTCGCTCGCCGTCTCGGCGCGTCCCATCGCGGCAGGCACCAGGAACGCGAGCACCCCGACCGCAAGAGGCGACGACGTGCGCATCGACAGCATCCCCGCCAGCCAGAAGCCCATCGCGCCGAAACACGCGACGCGTTCCCGCGTCCAGGGACGGGTTCGCACCGACGATCCGGCCGCCAGGACGAGAGCGAGCATCATCGCCAACAGCGCCGGCAGGCCGATCTCCGCGGCCAGACGCAGCACGGCGCGCGTCGCCCACTGCGCTCTCGCCATCGTTTCGTCGTCGTCGGGCGGGCGCTTGCTGAGTTCCGGCGAACGAATCGTGTACTCGTTGATGACGCGTTCGAAGGACCCGCTGCCGAATCCCGTTGCCGGCTTCTCGAGAACCGCCGCGACCGCGCTGCGATCGTCGCTCGCGCCGAACGCGGCGAACGGCGTGCGGAATTCCTGAACCGTCAGAGCGCTCACCAGCAGCACGAACCAGAACACGCCGGCGATGAGAGGCGGGGATTCCGGCGCCTTGCCGGAGAGTTGTTTGCTTCCGACCAGGACGGCGCACGCCCAGAGCAGCGTCGCTGTCCACCACACGGCCTCGGGGTGAAAGCCCTGCATGGCGGACGCGGCGACCCGGCAGACGGCCATCGCAACCAGCCCGGCGACGACGAAAGGCCGGCCAGTCTGGCGCAGACACCAGCCGAGCACCGCGAGACCGGCGGCGAACGACCAGTTCGGCAGTGTGAGCAGCGCCGCTTCCCTCTCTTCGGCGAGACCGAAAGCGCCGGCGGCGCACCATGCGAACGCGGCGATGGCGATCGCGATCGCCGCTCTGGCGGCTCGAGAGGTCTTCGCAGCCCGCTTCGGCGGACCGGCGAGAAGCAGGGCGGCCGCCAGCAGAACGAGCGGAAGCGCTCCGGGCTGGTCGATCGCGACGCGCTCCCAGCGAAAGACGGCCACTGCGGCGGCGCCCAGTGCCATCGCCCAAAGACAGCGAACGAACCCGTACGAAACCCGCGTCTGGGGATCGGGCGCCTCCGGCGCGGCGGTCTCTTCGCTGCTCAAGGCCGCTCCGATTCGCGGCGCAGCCTGTCGCGAACAGCGATGAACGCCTGAACGTCCTCCACCGCTTCCTGAAGTTCGATCAACTGGCGGCGAAAGCGCAGCCTGTCGCCTTCGGTGTGAAGATCGCCGAGGTTCTCCGCAATGACTTCGAGTCGCAGCGCGGCGGCGACGAATCCTGGGCGCGACGCCGAAGGCAGTTCCCCCTGGCGCTCGACCAGCGCGCGCGCCATCTCTCCGACTTCCCGCGCCACGAGAGCGTCTCCGTCGCCAAGCCGTGCGCGCGTGGAGTCGCGAAGTTCCTCGCGGCGGCCTTCGATGCCGTCGGCGAGCTGCTTCGCATCCATCAGGACGAGCCCGATCCGCATCGCCGGTTCCTCGTGCTCCGAACTCTGCCAGTCGGGGGGTGGCTGCACGAAACCCGGAATCGCGGAGCGCCCCAGTTCGCGGTCGGAGCGCGCGGCGAGTTCCTCCGCCCTGCCGAGCGCCTGCTCCAGCAGCCGCAGCGTCGCTGCGACCTCCGTCTCCGTGCCCTGCGCGTAGTCGCGCTGCAGATTGTCCAGCAGCAGGTCTGCGCGGTCGGAGAGCGCCGCGAGGTCATCCACCTCGTTCGGGGCGAGACTCGTCACGAGATCGAGAAACGCTTCGAGGTTCGCCTTCATCGACTCCGATTCCAGCGCGAGCTGATCCGCGCCCTCTTCCGTTCGGTCGCGGCAGATTTCGCGAATGCGCGAAAGGTTGGAAACGAGCCGCAGCCGCAGTCGCTGCCAGAGCGTCGCCGTTTCCTCGACCAGCACGTCGGACTCCTGCGGCGGCGTGGCGTCCTGCGCCGGTGCCGCTGCGGCGAGAAGGACCGCCGGTGCGAGGGCAAAGAGAATGCGCTTCATGGGGCCTGGCTCTCCTGTCCGATTCCCTCGGCGCGAAGTTCCCCGATCTGCGCGAGCAGATCAAGCACGAGGTCTTCCAGTTCGCGGGTGGCATCGATCGCCAGGACGCGGCGAAAGCGCGCTTCGGCCTCGTCCAGCAGCCACGCGTCGAGGTGTCCCGTCGCGGAATCGAAGAGGATGTCCGGGTCGTCGGGGGCGAGCAGTTCCGCCTGGCGGCAGAGACGCACCTGAAGGTCGGCGCTCCCCGCCCGGCCCACCGCGTTCGCCGCTTCGATGAGTGCCCGAGCGCTCGCCGGATTCGCTTCCGCGAGATTCAGCGCCGCCCTCAGTCGGAGAACGTCGTCCGGCGACTGCTTGACCGCTTCCAGCGCCATGCCGTTGATCACGCTGTTTCCCGGAGCCGCCACCACCGCCTCGCGAAACGCGGCGAGCGGCGGCGACTTGAAGTCGAAACCGGCCTGCGACAACTGGTGAACGAACCAGAGGTTCCGCGTGTGGGACGACGAACTTTCCGTCAGGAGAACGGGCCGGTTCCAGTCGCTCAGCAGTTCGACCGCCGTTTCGTACAGCGAAAGCCGCCCGGCGATGCGCTCGCGCGCGGCGTAGAAGAACGCGTGGAACGTGTAGAGGAATTCGTCGCCTTCCGTCACCGCCTGCGCGTCGGTTCCCAGCGCGGGTGTCCAGCTCTGGGGAAGCTGGACGATGCCCTCTTCGCTCGCCAGCGCGCGCGCGTAGCAGCCCGCGACGCCGAGAACGACCGCGTCCTCTTCCGTCAGAAGACCGTCCGCCTCCTGGAAGAAGTCGTCGAGTCTTCCAAGCGACGCCACCGTGCCGTCGAGCTCGATGCCGAACCGGTGCCGAAGGCCCGACTCGAGAGCGTCGGCTGCGGCATCCAGCGTTTCGACCCGTGGCCACGGCGTCTGCTCGCCGCCGTCGAGCGCGATTTCAGGAGGCCCCTCGGGATCGGACTTCTTCAGCGCGTTCCGGAGGTCGGACTCGAGCGCGCGCACGCCCGCGACGAAAGAGCGCCGCGCGGCCGTCGCTTCGCCCAGGTCCTGCGCGAGAACGTCGTCCGTCGCGGCGCGAAGAAGATGCGCCTCGCCGTTTCGCAGAACCAGAAGCGCGAGGCGGTTTCCATCCAGCGAAACGGCGACCGCCATCGTCGGCTCGCCGGTGATCTGGCGTTCCTTCGCTTCCGTGTTCAGGTCGCGCATCCAGGCGCGCGTCGTGCGCCCGATCATGCCATCGGCGAAGCGCGGCGCGCGAAGAAAGTAGAGCCGCTGCGTCGTATCCGCGACAGGCCAGGAATCGACCGAGTCGCCGGCGCTCGTCAGCTGCCGCGCCGGTACCAGGTCGGCGTCCAGCTCCCACAACGACGCCGATTCCGGAACGATGCGGTTGCTGTCGATGGGCTGTATCCACGCCGTGCCCAGGGCAGGCAGCGTTCCGACGCGCGTGAAGGGCCGGAACTTCATCAGCGTGCGCGAATCGCCGGGGCCGCTCTCGAAGAACTCCACGTCCCAGAACACCCGGGTTTCCTGCGACGCATCGAAGATCAGCCTGTCGGAAAGGGTCCAGTACCCGTCGCCGCCCGGGGCGAACTGAAGGAATCCGCCAACGCGTTCCGGCCGGAACTCGGCGGCGATCTCGCGGTCGGGCCACTCGAACACGACCTTGCGTTCCGGCCCGGCGGCGAGAAGCCGCGTTCCCTCGCCGTTCCATTGGAGAACCGTCGCCTCGAAATCGGCAAGCCGCTCCGAAGAGCCGTCCGGCGAAACGATCTCGACGGACTCGCCGCCGAGGAGAATACTTCCCGCATCGTCGATCAGGAGCAGCGATGGCGCTTCGCCGGGCGCCCACGAACGCACGATCTCCCCGGGCGTTTCGACGGCTGAGGCAGCCTCGCCGTTCCATGCCGCCCGCGCGTACTGCACACGTCGGCGGGGGAGGGCCTCCCGCGCGGGAACCACCGTCCCGTCCGGCAGCGTCGCCGTCGTCTCGCGGGTGGCGGCATCCGAGGCGGCCAGGATGGTATCGACGCGTTCGCCGAGGACCTCGTTCAGCTTCACGCGGCTCGGGGCACTCTCTTCGGCGGCCGGAACGATGGAGGCGGCGCCCTCCCCCGAGGGCGCGGGGTGATCGTCGCAACCGGACAGGATGAGCGTGCCGACCACGAAGAGCGCGATCAAAGGCCAAACTGACGCGGGCGAACCGGCGAATCGGGGCAAAAGCGCATGTCTCCCTTGCGACTTCATCGGCGGGGACTGTCGCCATGCGGCCAAGGGCGCCGCAAGCCAATGAGACCCGAATTCGTGATCCCGCCCACGGTCGCCCCGGATCGGCCTGGTTTTTGTTCTGCTCCCCATCGCACGGAATCTTACCCTCTTCGGAGCCCCCCATGAAAAAGAGTACAGCCCTGAAAACCACGAGCCTGGCCGTCGCTGCCGCCGGACTTCTCCTGACCGCCCCTGCCATCCTCGACGCCCAGACCAGCAAGCCCTCCTTCGAGCCCGCCAGTATGCCCGCCAGCAAGGCGGTGGAGAAGGCGACCGAATGGAAGGTCGATCCCGCCCACACCTCGCTGGTCTTCAACATTTCCCACCTTGGTGTCAGCAACGTCTGGGGACGGTTCAACGACGTCTCCGGAACGATCCATTTCGACCCCGAGAACCTGGAAGGCAGTTCCATCCACGTGAAGGTGCAGATCGCCTCGGTGGATACCGGCATCGAGGGCCGCGACAAGCATCTCCGGAACGCCGACTACTTCGACGCCGAGAACAACACCCTGGCGGAATTCAAGAGCGCGAAGATCGAGCACGTCGATGGCGACGTCTACGAGGTCACGGGCGAGCTGACGATGATGGGCAAGTCAGAGCCGCTGACGTCGACGTTCACCTGGAACGGCATCACGGAGTCGGAGCAGGCGGGCACGCGCACGGGAGCCGACGCGGAGTTCACCCTCGACCGCGTCCACTGGGGCATCGGCGACGAAGGGCCTCTCGGCACCGATGTGCCAGTCCGGATTTCCATCGAAGCCACCAAGGTCTGACACGGACACGAAGCTCCGGCAATGCTTGCGCCCGGCCGAACCGCCGGGCGTTTTCCTTGGAACCATGGAACCGAAACGAACACCCACCGAACGAACGGGCCGCAAGGTGCTGTACGACAATCCCCGGCTGCGGCTGCTGGAAGACAGTATCGTCACGCACACGGGCCGGGAGCGGATTCACTGGAAGGTGGACTACAAGCGCGAGGGCGTGGGGATCGTTCCCGTCGCCGAAGGGGGCAGGGTCATCCTCGGGCTGCACTGGCGGTACTGCACGGAATGCTGGGGCTGGGAGATTCCGGCGGGCTCCGTCGATCCGGGCGAGGACATCGCCGCCGCCGCAAGGCGGGAGTTGATCGAGGAGACGTCCCACGACGCGGAGGTCATCGAGTACCGCTTCCGCTATCATCCCGCCCCCGGACTCGGAAACGAGACCTTCCACGTCTTCGCGGCGACCGGACTCGTCGAGAAGCCCGGCTCTCTCGACGACGAGGAAATCTATGAAGTGAAGGCGTTCGACCGCGACGGAATCGAACGCCTTCGGGCGGACGGCCTGCTGACCGATGGCTTCTCGCTCACCGCGCTCTACCATGCGATGGCACACGGGCTGATCTGACTACATGGGGCCGAACCGAACGATGTCCAAACTTTGCAGTGACGCTCACCCGCCCGGTTGCGGAGCCGGCCCGTATTCCTCTTCCAGCATGACGGCCGTGAGTCGCTTGCGGATCGTCGATGTCTGCGGCGGATCCTTCGAGTAGACGGAATTGGTCAGGAACACGATCCAGTCCTTCGTCTCCCTGTTGATCCAGAGGAACGTTCCCGTATAGCCGGTGTGGCCGATGACGGCTCCTTGTGGAGCGGCGGGATGCGTCCACGGCCAGTCCGAATACGCGTGCCATCCGAGCGCGCGGTTCCACGTGTCGCCGGTCTCGTCGCCGGAAACGTACTTCGGCAGCGTCGCGTGAACCGTCGTCATCATCTCGACGGTTTCCGCCTTCATCACGCGAACGCCGCCCGACTGGCCGCGGTTCGCGATCATCCGGCAATAGGCACCCATGTCGGAAGCCGTCGAAAACAGCCCCGCGTTGCCCGAGCAGTTTCCCGCATCCACGCTGTAGTAGTTCGCCAGCGGATCGTGGATGCGCACCGAGCCGTCGGGCCATTCCTTGAACGTCGGGGCCAGGCGCGAACGCTGCTCCTCGTTCAGATGGTACGTCGTGTCCGTCATGCCCAGCGGCGCCCACACGCGCCGCGAAAGGAACTCCTGCTGGCTTTCGCCCGCGACGGTTTCGTTCAGCCGCGCGAGCGACAGATAGTTCAGGCACGAGTAGAGTATGTTCTCGCCGGTCGGGTAGCGCTTGTCGAGCGACGCGATCTGGGCGAACAGCGCCTCGTCCTGCGCGGAACCGCCGCGCTTCTCCTCGGCGACCTTCCAGTTCTCGTAGGGCTTCAGGCCCGAGCTGTGGGTCAGCAGATGGCGGACGGCGACGTCCTCCTTGCCGTTGGCGGCGTACTCCGGAAATATCTCCGAGACGCGCGTGTCGAGCGTCAGCCGACCGTCCTCGATCAGCAGCATCGTCATCGTCGCCGTGCCCATGACCTTCGATACCGAAGCGAGGTCGAAGATCGTGTCCGCGCGCATCGCTTCCGCAGCGGGCTCGGTCCGCGAATTGCCCGACACGATGACGGGCGACGTTTCCTCGCCGTGCCCCGCCAGCAGAACCCCGCCGGGATAGACCCCCTCGACGATGCCCTCGTCGACCTTGTCGTCGAGTTTCTTCATCGTGAAGGCCGAAGGCGGCGCGGCCGTCGCGGTCGCCGTCGCCAGAACGAGTGCGGCGGCCGCAGCGCGCGCGAAGATCGAAACCGGGTTCATGATCGGACTCCTCCGTCGGATTGTGACCCGTCCTCCTGCCTCCCCACCGCCGCGTGTGCAATCCCCGATTCGCCGGGGCTGCGCTTTGCCGTTGCCGCCCAATCCCCCCGGGGCCATTCTCGCCCCCACGGAACGCGATCATGCCCAATTTGGACGAATACCGCCAGCAAATCGACGCCATCGACCAGGAGCTGGTGCGCCTGATCGACCACCGTATGGCCGTCTCGAAGGTCATCGGCGAAGCCAAGGCCGAGACCGGCTCGCAGGTCTATCACGCCGGCCGCCACGAAGCGGTCATCGCCGAGGCCCTCCGCCGCAGCGACGCCTCCTGTCCGCCGGACGATCTTCGCCGTCTCTTCCGCGAGCTCCTCAGCATCAGCCTCAACCTCCAGCGCTCGCTCGCCGTGGCGTACCTGGGGCCCGTCGCGACGTTCTCGCACTTCGCGGCGCTCGAGCGCTTCGGTTCCGCCGTGAAGTACTCCCCCATGGAAACGATTCCCGCCGTGTTCGAAGCCGTCGAGAACGGCTCGGCGGACTATGGCGTCGTTCCCATCGAGAACAGCACCGGCGGCATGGTGCACATCGCGCTCGATGCGTTCATCGCCCACGAATCGACCAGGATCTGCGCGGAGTCCTTCGTGCCGGTGCGGCACTGCCTGCTCTCGAACGTGCCCCTCGAGAAGATTCGCGTCGTCTATTCCCACCCCCAGCCCTTCGCCCAGTGCGGCACCTGGCTGGACGGGAATCTCGGCCATGCCCAGCGGCAGGAGGTCGCCAGCACCGTCGCCGGCCTGCTCGAAGCCATGCGCACCCCCGGCGCCGCCGCGATCGGAAGCGCCCTCGCGTCCCAGCACTACGGCCTTCCCGTTCTCGTGGAGAGCATCGAGGACGACCACGAGAACGCGACGCGCTTCCTGGTGATCTCCAACGAGGACGCGACCCCCTCGCCGGAGAGCAAGACCTCCATCAGCTTCGCCGTCCGCAACGAGCCCGGCGCGCTCTTCAACGTTCTCCAGCCCTTCGCCAAACGCGGCATCAACATGACCAAGATCGAATCGCGCCCCAACCGCCGCCAGGCGTGGGAGCCGCTCTTCTTTCTCGACCTGCTGGGCCACCGCACCGAGGCCAATCTCGCGTCGGCCCTGGAGGAAGTCCGGGCAGCGACCGACGAGTTCCGAATCCTCGGCAGCTACCCCCGCCAGACGAGCCTGGCGTCGGTGGAATCGGTCCGGAAACTGACCGGCTGAATGTCCGCGTCCATCGACTGGCAGGCGGAATTCCCCGCGCTGGGCTCAGGCCGCATCCACATGAACCACTGCGGCATTTCGCCCATTACGCGGCGCGCGCGCCAGGCCATGCGCGACTACGCCGATGACGCCGCCGACCGCCAGGGAATCTCGAACCCCAGGTGGTACGCTGCCGTCGCCGACGCCCGCGCCCAGGCCGCGCGTCTGATTGGCGCCGGGCCCGCCGAAATCGCCTTTACCAAGAGCACGACCCACGGCCTCCTGATCGTCGCGAACTCCATCGAGTGGAAACCCGGCGACTGCATCGTCGTGGACGAGAGGACCTTTCCCTCGAACTGGCACGCGTGGAAGCCCCTCGAAGAGCGCTTCGGCGTTCGTCTCCTCGCATGGCCGGAGCGCGAACGCGCCTACGAGACGGAGGACCTGTCGCGCCTGCTTGCCGAGAACGACGTGCGCATGGTCTCGGTTTCCTCCGCCGACTTCGCGACCGGATTCCAGCACGACCTCGGTGCCGTCGGACGGATCGCCAGGGACGCCGGCGCGCTCTACTGCATCGACGCGATCCAGTCCATCGGCGCGGTGCCGGTGAACGTGCGCGACTGCCAGGCGGACTTCGTTTCCGCCGACGGTCACAAGTGGATGCTCGGCCCGGAGGGCTGCGGGTTCCTCTTCGTGCGCAGCGAGAGTCTCGACGTGCTGCAGCCCTGGCTCTGCGGCTGGCTCGGGCGCGAGAACTTCACCCGCTTCAGCGACCAGAACCTGCCCCCCGACCCCACGGCGCGCCGCTTCGAGGAGGGCGCCCTCAACCACGCCGGGATTCACGCGCTCGGCGGATCGCTCTCGCTCTTCAACGAGATCGGCATGGAAACCGTCCGCGAGCGCCTCGCCGGCAATGTTGCGATCTTGCGCAAGGGAATGGCCGCGCTGGGCTGGACGTCGATGTCGCCGCAGGCCACGGAGAATTCCTGCGGAATCACGGCGTTCTCGCATCCCGAACGGGAACCGGAGAAGATCGTCGCCGCCCTGCAGAAGGGCGGCATCGTCGCCACGTCGCGCCGCGGGTGGCTGCGCCTCGCGCCGCACTTCTACCAGCCGCCAGAAGACATGCACCGCGTACTCGCCGCCGTCGCCGAAGCCGCCTGAGCGGCTTCGAATCCGGCAGTCCGGGCAGACTACCGAAGACCGGTTGCGAAGACTTTCCACGGACCGACGCGGCTGTGCTGGAAACCCAGCAGGCCGCACCGATAGGGCGCCTCGAAGTCGCCGCCCGACGAGCGCGCCGCCCATGCTTCCCCGATGCCGTTGAGCTGGACCAGGTCGTCAAGACCGTCGTCGTTGACGTCCAGGGCGAACACGTTCCACCCGTCGCCTTTCCAGGGCGAGAACTCGAACCCGGGGCTCGTCCACAGCGCCGCCTCGGAGAAGCCCGCGTCCGTCATGGTCGAGACCAGGAGGACGTTGTCCGGCAGAACGTTGGCCAGGTCGCCACGTCCGTCGCCGTCGAAGTCCCCCGCCACGATCTGCCGCCCGCGACAGGCACTTCCGCGCTCGGGCTCCTCGTGGAAAATGCCAAAGGGCGTTTGCTCCGCGACGGCGATCGTATTGTTCTCGGCGATCGACACGATCCTCACCGCGCCGTCGGGCTCGATCGCCACAAGCTCCTCCGCTGCATCGCCGTCGTAGTTCCCCGCGAACGCGATCGCCCCCGCCTCGGGCAGGTGAAGGAACCCCAACTCGCCGACCGGAACCGGGGCGGCGATGGAGCCCGCATCGTTCCGTGCGACTGCAAGCGACCCGTCGGCGTACAACTGAAGCAGATCGCTGTCGCCATCGCCGTCGGCATCCAGTGCGAAGACCATATCGCCGCTGCTCGCGCTGTACGAGAACGTTCCCGCATCGTGCACGAACGTCTTCGCGAAGCCCCCGGACTGCTGTTGTGTCGCCACTGTCAGGGAACCGTCGGCCAGTACATTCGCGAAGTCCGAAAGACCGTCTCCATTCCAGTCCCCGGCCACGATGAGTTCGGACTCGCTTTGTCGAAACCCGAGAGTACCGGCCTTCTCGGCCTGGAGTATCCCTCCCGCGTTCCTCGCGCGCCAGACATCGCCGAACTCCGTGTGGCAGTAGACCGGTGAGCCTCCGGACGATCCTCTCTGAAAAACGACCGTCTCGGCCTTCTCTTCATATACGGTGAAGAGTATGCTACCTGACCGGGCTTCGCCTGCGTTCTCAAGTATACTGTAGTATACTCGAGGAAATCCTTGGCGCTGCACCTCTATCCAATCAGCATCCGACTCCGCCTCCAAGAGACATATGAGATTCGGGCCAGCATCCGTCTCCCCGCTTACTTCCTGAACTTCAAAATACAAGGCCTCCGGAGGGCTCAAGGAGCACCATTGACCGTGCTGTCGGACATGCAATTGTAGTTCGTTAAGATTAATAACCCCTTCCCTGAACTCGCCGGAAAAGGAATCTGCGCTGAATGTTACCTGCCCACTCCCAAATCCATGTGTGGATCCTGCGAAGGATATCCAGGACTCGGCTGAACTCGCCTGCCATTCCAGATCCCCTTCTGGAGAAAGCACCAGGAACTCCCGAGTTGCCCCGGAAAACCCCACGTCGAACGTGGAGGGTTCCGCCAACAACATGCAACCGGACTGCGCGCCCGCCGTGCCCTCGCCAGCGACCGCACAGAGCGGAGACAAGACCCAAAGCGCCCGCAGGGCTTCCAAGAGAGACTTCATGAACTCACCTCCACTCCCCGTCCTTCATAGGACGAAGGAGAGGTGCAAGCAAGGGCAAATACGGGCAACGACTCCGATCTGTCGCGTACTCGCCGCCGTTGCAGAAGCCGTCTAGCCCCCGCCCTCCGGCTTCAGGTCCATGATATCCGACGCCATGACGTCGCTGATGCGTTCGAAGCGCGGTTTGCCCCGGTGCTCTTCGATGCGCTTCTGGACGCGGCGCAGTGTCGAGCGCGACAGCTCCGCGACGTGGTAGATCGGCTCGCCCGGCTTGACCGCCGGCATCGTCGTCATGCCGAGCACCACGCCGCCGAACGGAGACGTCAGCACGTTGTGCTCCGCGCCGAACACGCTGTAGTTCGTCGCCAGTTCCTGTCCCTGTTCCACCAGGTCGCCGGGCGGCACCTGAAAGCCCATGATGCCACCGTGGTCCGCGCGGATCCAGCTCGTCTTCTTGATGGTCGTCTGGAAGAGCGGGCGCTCCGGCGTGCCGTCGATCATCTTCAGCCACTTCAGCACGTTCATGATGCCGCGCATTCCGACCCCGATGACGTCCGGCGTCAGCTTCCACACCTCGCCGGCCTCCAGGATGATCGTCGGCACGCCGGCCTCGCACGCCGCGCGGCGGAACGAGCCCACCGGTCCCCGGCCGTGCACGATCAGTTCGGAACCGAACGCCCGCGCGAGACCTCGCACCGCTTCGCTGTTCATGTCGGCACGCACGTTCGGATAGTTCAGCATGCGCACCGCCGCCGTGTGGAAGTCGATGCCGTAGTCGCACTGGAGAACGACCTCGTTGAAGAAGTCGTGGGCGAGACGGCTCGACGGGCTTCCGTCGCGAATGCCCGGAAAGCACCGGTTCAGGTCGCGGCGGTCCGGCAGATAGCGGCTGTGGTTTTCCAGGCCGTACACGTTCACCACCGGAACGCAGACCAGCGTGCCGCACTTGAGTTTCGGCGGCGTTCCGTAGAGCAGCTGGCGGACGATGCCGAGTCCGATCAGTTCGTCGCCGTGGATCGTCCCCGTGATCAGAACCCGCGGCCCCGGCCGGTTCGAATTGATGACGTGGATGGGAATCGTCACCGGCGTGCCGAGATAGGACTCGCTGAACTTGAGGTGGATGTCGGCGGATTCGCCGCGGCCGACGACTCGTCCTGCGATCCTGAGGCGCTTTCTGCGCGGGGTCGCCACGGGTCAGACTCCGCCTTCCGGGCCGGCGCTCTTCAGCCGCTTGCGCTTTCGCGTGCGGACCGTGCGGTGGTCCGGCATCAGGTTGCGAAGCTCCTGCAGGTTGCCGTAGCAGAGCAGGACGTCGCCCTCCTGGACGCGGTCGTCGCCCTTGGGGCTCGGAATGATTTCGGCCCCCCGGTTGATGGAGATGACGGTGATGGAGCGGTCCGAGAGATTCGTCTCCCTCAGCGTCTTCTCCTGGATTTCCGGCATGTTGTGGACGGGGAACTCGGCGATTCCGTATCCGGCGGAGAGTCGCAGGCGCTGGCGCAGATCGACGTCGGGAAAGAGAACCTGGTTCTCGATCTCCTGGATGACCGCGTCGGCGACGTCGATCCCCGTCGAGCGCTCGATGCCTTCCAGCCCCGGCGAGGAGTTGATCTCCATGACCTGCGGCCCCTCGGCCCCCTCCAGCATGTCCACGCCCGCCATGCGCAGCCCCATGATCTGCGCCGCGCGAACCGCCGTGCGCTCGTATTCCTCGTCCAGCGTGATTCCCTCCGCCGTTCCGCCGCGGTGGACGTTGCTGCGGAACTCCTCGCCCTGGGCCTGGCGGCGCATCGCGGCGACGACGCGGTCGCCCACAACAAACGCACGAATGTCGGTGCCCTTACTTTCTTTGACGAAGGCCTGGATCAGAACATCCTGTTTGGTGCTCTGCATGGTCTCGATGATGGCTTCGGCGACCTTGGTGGTGTCGGCCAGGATGACGCCGATTCCCTGGGTCCCCTCCAAGATCTTGATGATGACGGGAGAGCCGCCAATCCGTTCGATCGCGGCGAGGACATCCTTACGATCGCGGACGTACGTCGTACGCGGGATGCCGATGTCGTGGCGACTGAGGATCTGTAGCGAACGCAGCTTGTCCCGAGAGTTGGTGATGCCGTTGGCCGTGTTCGGCGTGTAGACGTCCATTTGCTCAAACTGCCGAACCACCGCCGTGCCGAAGTAGGTCAACGAAGCGCCGATGCGAGGCAGAATCGCGTCGTAGTGACTGAGCGGCTTCGAGCGGAAGTAGAGGTCCGGC
>JAJFLJ010000158.1 GCA_021772755.1 Candidatus Sumerlaeota bacterium | reverse complement strand
CGCACACGACCCGGATGTCCACCTTGAACGTCCTTGTCGAACCGACGCGTTCGATCTCGCGCTCCTGCAGGACACGGAGCAGCTTGGCCTGAAGCGGCATGCTCATGTCGCCGATCTCGTCCAGGAAGATGGTTCCCCCGTCGGCGGCCTCGAACTTGCCGATCTTCTGGCTGACGGCGCCGGTGAAGGAGCCGCGCTCGTGGCCGAACAGTTCGCTCTCCAGCAGCGTTTCGGGAATGGCGGCGGTGTTGACCTTGACGAAGGGGCCGGCGCGCCGCGGCGAGTTGTAGTGGACGGCTGCGGCGATCAGTTCCTTGCCGGTGCCGGACTCGCCGGTGACCAGCACCGACACGTCGCTGTCCTTCACGCGGTCGATCAGCGCGTAGACCTCGCGCATCGCGGCGGACTGGCCGACGATGTTGCCGAAGGCGTAGCGGGAGATCGTCTCGCGCCTGAGGCTGCTGACGGTTCTCGAAAGACGCAGCTTCTCCAGAGCGCGCCGGATCGCGACGCGCGTTTCGTTCAGATCGAAGGGCTTGCTCAGATAGTCGTAGGCGCCGTTCTCGATGGCCTCCAGCGCGGTCTTCTCGGTGCCGTGCGCGGAGATCATCAGCACCAGCAGTTCGGGATGCATCTCGCGCGCCTTCTTCAGCGCGGTCATGCCATCCATGCGCGGCATCCGCAGGTCCATGACGACCATGTCGAAGGGCTCGGCGGCGAGCTTGTCGAGCGCCGCGACGCCGTCTCCGCACTCGTCGGTCTCGTAGCCCTCGCGGCGGAGCAGCTCCGTGAGAACGAACCGGATGTTCGGTTCGTCGTCGACGATGAGAATGCGGTGGGTCTCGGGAGCCATGTCAGGAGTGGATATAGTCATTGAGGATGTTCTCGATCATTTCCTGGCGGCCGCTTCGGAGCGCCGGCTCGCCGGTCCGGAGAACATGGGCTTCCAGCTCGGCGAATCCGCAAGCGCCGCTTTCGATCCGGCGGCCCAGCTCCCCTTCCCACTCCGCGTAGCGTTCGCGCACGATTCCCCCGAGAATGCCGTCCCGACGAAGGCGCGCGGCGATCTTCAGCCCGCGCGCGAACGCATCCATGCTCCCGATGTGCGCGTGGAAGAGATCGGCCGGATCGACGGACTGGCGGCGGAGCCGCGCGTCGAAATTCAGCCCGCCGGCGGTGAAGCCCCCGCCCCGCAGAACGGAATACATCGTCAGCGCCGCGAGCGGAACGTCGGAGGGAAACTGGTCGGTGTCCCATCCGAGAAGAAGATCGCCGCGGTTGGCGTCGATCGATCCGAAGATGTCGTTCGCGAAGGCGTACTCCAGTTCGTGGAGCATGTCGTGCCCGGCGAGCGTGGCGTGGTTGACCTCGATGTTCAGGCGGAAGTCGCCGAGCAGGCCGTGCCTCTGGAGAAAGGCGTGGCACGTCGCGGCGTCGAAGTCGTACTGGTGCTTGGCCGGCTCCTTCGGCTTGGGTTCGATGTAGAGGGGAACGTCGAAGCCGATCTCGCGCCTGTAGTCCGCCGCCATGCGCAGAAACCGGGCGAGATTCTCCGTCTCGCGCTTCATGTCGGTGTTGAGCAGCGTCTCGTACCCCTCGCGCCCGCCCCAGAACACGTAGCCTGCGGCTCCGAGTTCCTTCGAGACCTCCATGGCCTTCTTGACCTTCGCGGCGGCCCACGCGAAGACGTGGGGCGACGGGTTCGTCGCCGCCCCCGCCATGAAGCGCGGGTTCGAGAAGAGGTTCGCCGTTCCCCAGAGCGGCCGGATACCCGTGTCGTCCTGGAGCTTCGACGCGAGCGCCACGATGCGGTCGAGATTCGCGTTCGTTTCGGAAAGGGTCGCCGCCTCGGGCGCGATGTCCGAGTCGTGAAAGCACCAGAACTTCACGCCCAGCTTGGAAAAGAGCTCGAAGGCGGCAACCATGGTCTCTTCGGCGACCCGCACCGGATCGCCGGAGCCGTTGTATCTTCGCTCCATCGTCGGAAGGCCGAAAGGATCGCTTCCGGCGAACTTGAACGTGTGCCAGTAGCAGACCGCGAAGCGGAGATGCTGCTCCATCGTCCTGCCATCGACGACCTCGGAGGGGTCGTAGTGGCGGAACGCGAGCGGATTGCGCGCGCCGGGACCTTCGAAGGGGATGCGGGGAATTCCGGGGAAGTACTCGGCCACGACGAACGCCTCTGGTGCGGACTGGTTCAGTCCTTCTTACAGAGGAATTCGGCGTGGTCGAGACGTTTTCCGAACGGGCAGGCTGGGGGAAGCGCGGTCAGACGCCCTCGGACTCCATCCAGGCGAGGACTTCGGTGGCTTCCATCAGGCCTGAATCGAGGCGAAGGGCCTCGGTCAGAGCCTCGCGTCCTTCGTCGTATCGCGACTGGCGCACGAGACAGACGCCCAGGTTGTAGTGGGCTTCGGCGGATGGCAGAACCTGCTCGAACGCCTTGAGGCTTTCCTTGTAGCGTTCCTGCTCGGCAAGAACGACGCCGAGATTCACCCATGCGGTGTGAAGGAAGGGATCCTGGTCGATCGCGCGCCGGAGCCAGACTTCCGCCTGGTCGAGATGGCCCTGGTTGTAGTGGAAGTAGCCGTAGTCGTTCATCAGCGACGCGTCGTCGGGGTCCTCGGCGAGGGCCTTCTGGTACTCCTCGCGGGCGCGGGCGTAGCGGTCGAGAAGATCGTAGAGCTTGGCGAGCCTGCGGGAAATGCCGGGCACGCCGGAATCGAACTGGCGGGCGCGCTCGTACTGGACGACGGCCTCGGCCAGCGCGCCCGTGCGCTCGAGTTCACGCGCGGTGGCGATGCAGAGGCGGGCCGCCTCGTTCGCCGGCAGGTCGCGTTCGCTTTCGGTGACGTAGGGATTCTCGCCCTGGAAGGACGCCTGGTTGGCGCAGCCTCCGAGCAGTGAAAGCGCAAGACCGAGAGTGAGGAATCGAAGCGTCTTCATTCTTTCGCCTTTTCGAAGTTCGGGTCTGGTTCCGCAGCAGTGCTGGCGTTCGGTCCTAGTCGAGGTACTGGGTCTTCGCCGCCGTCGATCGCGCTTCGCCGCCGTACATGTACGAAGCCGTTGGCTGGCGCACGACGACGACCTGCTCCGCGTCCTGGATTCCGCCGATCAGGAGATGCTCGACGAGAGCCTCGCGGCGGGCGCCGTCGAGCTTGGGATCGCCGGAGGGCTCGATCACCAGAGGGAAGGGCTCGCGGGGAATCCGGACCATCAGGTCGTTCACCTGGCGCTGCCCGAATTCGCCGAGCGCCGTTTCGCCGGGCACCCATGCGTAGTTGTAGAGGACGAAGTCGCCGCGCTCGGCCTTGGTGGCCTGCATGCCGAGCAGTACGCCCTGGCGCGTGCCGACCGGCTCGGGGATGTAGCCTGCGGGAAGATCGTAGCTGCCGGAGTGCTGGCAGCCCGCGAGCATGGCGGCCGAAGCGACGGCCAAAGCGGGGATCCACCGGAAAGAGAATCTGTAGTCCATGGTACGTCCTTCGGAGGAAATGCGTCGGGTTGCGCTCATGGTCAGTAGCGGTCCTCGCGAACCTTCGCGTAACCTACCGGTCCCTTGATGAAGACCTGGTTGAGGCGGCGGTGGCGGAGACGGTCGAAGTCGGTCTGGGCCGCGGCGCGGAAGTCGCGCGGCGCGCGGCTTTCCATCCGGCCAAGCAGGTAGAACTCCAGGTCGTCGGGCTCGAATACGTCCGCGCCGGGCAGCCCGGCGGCGACCAATTCGCGCTCCTCGAGGGGACGGATGATCTGGGGCGTGACGAGAACGACGAGTTCCTGTTCGGTCGACGCGCTCTCCTGGCCTCCGAGAAGCGGGCCGATGATGGGCAGGTCGCCGAAGAAGGGGATCTTGCTGGAGGAGGCGCTGTACTGGGTTTGAAGGATGCCGGCGATGGCCAGCGTCTGTCCCTCGCGCAGTTCGACCGTCGTGTTGAACGTTCTTTCGTCGAGGGCGGGAACCTCGGTGGAACCGACGGTGGAGCCGCCCGCGTCGTTGCGCGAACTGACATTCGTGTCGATCACGAGACGGATGTTGTCGCGGTCGGTGATGAAGGGGGTGAAGGAGAGATCGACCCCGAATTCCTCGAAGGACACGCCCTGCAGACCGTCCGACGTGGCGCCGGTGACGGTGGGAATCGGGAACGAACCACCGGTGCGGAACTGGGCGGGCTTGCCGTTGAGAGTGACGAGGCTGGGCTCGGCGAGCGTTCTGGCGAGGTTGTTGTTCCGGAGGGCCTTGAGGGCCGCCTGGAACGTGTGGTCGCCGAAGTAGCTGAAGATCAGGTTGCTGGAAGCGCCCGTGGGGGAGCCGGCGGTGGTATTCGAGAACCGGCCGATGTCGGGCCCGTCGTCGATGAAGTTGAAGCTGAAGCCCAGGCTGCGCGCCGCGTTGCGCGTGACTTCCGCGACGGTGACCTTCAGCATGATCTGCTGCTCGCCGGGGATGCGAAGGCGGTTGACGATATTGCGGTGGCCGCCGAGCACGTAGGAGCGGATCGAGGGGATGTCCGCTTCCGTTGGATCGTTGAAGTTGAAGCTGACGTTGGGCATCGGGGTGGGCACGTCTTCCGGAGCGCCCGGCGCCTCCTGCTCCAGAATCATGAGAATCTGGGCAGCGTCGACGATGTCCTTCGCCTGTCCCTGGACCAGCAGGTTGTTGCCGACGAGGGAGAGCTGGATGAGGCTTTCGGGGAACGCCGCGTTGATCTCGTTCTCCAGGGCCTTGTAGACGCCTTCGAGCCGCGAGCGTTCCTCGGGGTCGGGAATCACGCGCAGAAGGTAGCTGAGGACTTCGTGCTCGTAGGCGTTCGACTCGTTCTCGAACCAGATGTTGAGCACCGTGGTTCCCGGCTTCAGTCCGGTCACGGAAAGCTCGCGCTCGGAGATGATCGTGTAGCGGGCGATTTCCTCGCTGGGAATCTGCACGCGGACGGGGGCGCGCTTGAAGAGCAGCAACCGCGGCCGGTCCATGACCAGGTCCATGGTGTTCTCGACGTCGATCGTCTTCTGGACGACGCTGCCGAACTTGCGCTGCGCGTCCTCGGTGACGGTCGGCGTGGCGCCGAAGGAGTTCCGCGGGTCGAGGAGCTCGGCCCCCCGGGAGTTCTCCTCGAACAGACCGACGCTCTTGTCGGGTTCCATGACCTCGACCGGCGTGGTCGGAGGGTCCAGCAACAGGTCGTTGCCGCCGGACTGCGCGGCGAGCGGGGTCGTGGCGAGAAGCGCACAAGCCGCCGCAGCGCATCCGCAGAGGATGCGGCGAATCTTCATCGAAGGGAAAACCATGGTTTCGTGTCTCACGTCAGCCAGCCTGGTCAGTGAACTGAGGCACATTCGTGCCGTCTTGCCCCGGCGGGTGCATCCCCCGGTCTTTCGTCTGCGAGCAAACCCCGCAGGTGGGAGGGTACCCGGCTATCCTTCGGATCGACGCCGACAACCCTGATGCGGTCTCCCACGGCGACGCTAGCTGTTTTAGCCGGGAATTCGACAATCGAGCGAACCCGGCCGGCCGGCGTCACCATCCGCCACGGCGACACATCCGATACCACTTCCGTTACCTCTCCCCACTCGTCCAGCGCCACCACGTCGATGGCGAATCTCATCCAATGGGTGTGGACCGACCGGCAGGGAACGATGAGAAGCGCCGTGCCCGGGTCCAGCCGCGACCGGAACATCAGACCCTTCAGGCGCGACCACCAGGTTCCGGCGATCTCGAGCCGTTCCGCAGCCACCTCGCCGCGCGTTATGTTCATCAGATGCGTCATCTCAGAACAACGACCCGCGATTGCCGATGAGTTGGTCCATGATCGTGAACAGCTGGTAGAAGATGGGTCCGAGAGCCACGATCATCAGCCCCGGAATGAAACAGAGAATCATGGGGATGACGCGGCGAACGGGAAGCGTCAGAACCATTTCGAGAGCCTTTTCGCGGCGGCGCTGGCGCAATTCGTCCGCCTGACGGCGAAGCACCGTGGTGACGCTGGCGCCAAGCTGCTCGGCCTGGGCCAGTGCCGAAGCGAACGTCGAGACGAACAGATCGTCGACGCGGCGGGCCATCCGGCGCATGCAGTCGATCCGGCTGCGGCCCGAGAGAACGTCGGCCTGATAGGTGCGGAACTCGACGGCGAGGGGCCGGCTGCGGCGGTGCGAGCGGAGAACGCGCTCGATGGAGGCGTCGAAGTTCAGCCCGGCCTCGCTCAGCGTCGCCAGCAGCTCGAGAATCACGGGCAGGTCCTCGCGAATCATCGCCAGCCGCCGCCGCCGCGCCGAACGCACCACCATCCAGGGAACCATCGATACCGTCACCCAGATCGCGAGGGGGAGAATCAGGAGGATAGGGAGGAAAATCTCGCCCAGACCGCCCGGATAGTCGGAGACCGCGCGCATGAGGACCGTCATCAGGCTGCGCCCCCCCTGGCCGGAGCCGTTCATGAACGTCCATCCAAGGGCCAGGCCGGCGACGCTGAAGGCCATCGCGATCAGGAGAAAGATGACCGGAGCGTCCTTCGACCGGAAACCCGCCAGATACAGCCAGTTGCGGAAGAAACCCGGCTCGTCCTCGTCGAAATCGAGCGCGTCCTTCTCCGGGGTCCCGGCGAGGCGGCTCAGACGCTCGTTTCCACGACGCAGCGTCAGAATATTGCGCGTCACGAGGATCAACGCCAGGATGGCGAGGACCCAGAGGACAATCAGGAGAAGTGCGGGATAAGCTGGCATCCGACCTCAGTACCGGTATCGTGTCTGGCGGGTAACGAGATAGACCCCAAGTGCCTGCAACAGCAGCCCGGCGGCAACAAGATATTCGCCCGTATTGCTCATTGCGAAGGTGACAAATCTCGCATCGTCAAAGCCCCACATGATCCAGGCCATGGCGTACGTCACCAGCATGATGACGAAGGCGGAGAGCTTGGCCTGGAGGGAGAGCGCCCGGTGGCGGCGGTCGATTTCGAGGCTGTCGCGGATCGAGGCCCCCACCGAGGCGAGAACCGAGGCCAGGGTCCCGCCGACCTCCCAGTGGACCGAGAGCGTGGTGACCAGCAGGCGGCAGCTCTCCGTCGGCAGCCGCTCGTAGAACACGCGCAGCACCGTCTGGGGGTCGTCGCCGTACTGGATTCGGTTGACCATGTCCTCGATGGCGCCGCGCAGGGGCCGCTTGGTCTCGCGGGCGGCGCTTTCCAGCGCCCCCGTCAGGGTCGATCCGGCGTGGAGGGCGCCGACCAGCAGATCGACGGCGTTGGCAAGCTGGCCTTCGACCTTCTGCATCCGCCGGAAGTAGATGGCCGCCTCGACTTCGAGGCATAGCAGCAGGAAGATCAGAGCGAAGCAGCAGGCATAGAGACCCGGAAGTCCCGCCCAGAGCACGAGCAGGAGCCCGATGCCGGCGATCAGCCACGGGATGATCCGATAGCGGGCCACCAGAGAGGCCACGCGCGGCGTGCGGTCGTCGGCCATGTCCAGCACGAGAACGCGGTCGGAGAGGCGGTCCGCCGTCACGACGCGTACGCGCCACACCCAGAGCATATACCAGAAGCTCAGGCAGAGAATGGCGAAGACCGAGAGAAGAACGATTTCAACCATCGGGCGCGGTTTCCCTTTCGAACAGGGCTGGCGTCAGTCCCTCGTCGGCGGACCGAAGCGTTTCCAAACAGACGGGAACGCAGCCCGTGGCGGCGAATCCGCCAAGGCTGCCCTCTTCGCCGTTTCCGTAGCCGGTGCGTTCGTACCGGTAGATATCCTGCATGGCGTGGCTGCCGTCCTCAAGCCCTGTCAGCTCCGAAACCGTCTGAATTCTGCGGACGCCGTCCTCGTAGCGGCGCAGGTGGACGACGATGCGGAGCGCCGAGACGGTCTGCTCGCGAATGGCGGCGACGGGCAGGTCGGCTCCGGCCATCAGAACCATCGTTTCCAGCCGCGAGAGCGCGTCGCGGGTCCCGTTCGCGTGGATCGTGGTCAGGCTGCCTTCGTGGCCGGTATTCATGGCCTGAAGCATGTCCAGGGCCTCGGGTCCGCGAACCTCGCCGACGATCAGGCGGTCGGGCCGCATCCGCAGGCTGTTGATCACGAGATCGCGCGTCGTCACCCGCCCACGGCCCTCGATGTTGGGCAGACGGGTTTCCAGGCGAACGACGTGCTGCTGGGGAAGGCGAAGTTCCGCGGCGTCCTCGATGGTGACGATCCGCTCGTGGCCGGGGATGGCCTCCGCCAGCGCGCCAAGCAGCGTGGACTTGCCGGCCCCGGCGCCGCCGGAGATGAGAACGCTCAGACGGGCGCGGACGGCGGCAGAGAGAAACCGCATCATGTCCGCGTCGAGCATGCCAAGATTCAGAAGTTCCCGCGCGCCGAGCCTCAGCTTGCCGAAGCGGCGGATCGAGAGAACCGGACCGTCGATGCTGACCGGCGGGATCGTGGCGTTCACGCGGCTGCCGTCGGGAAGGCGCGCATCGACCATCGGACTCGCCTCGTCGATGTGGCGGCCGACGCTGGCGGCGATGCGCTGGATGATGCGC
>JAJFLJ010000157.1 GCA_021772755.1 Candidatus Sumerlaeota bacterium | reverse complement strand
CATCCTGCGGCAGTACGTGTACGGCAACGGGCTCGACGAGGTCTGGACGATGGACGACCGCAGCGGCGGCATCACGGTGGCTCAGCTGAACGACGGTTCCGGCGCGCAGCGCCATTTCATGTTGAGCAACGTCTTGGGAAGCGTGACGGGCCTGACGAATGAAGCGGGCGGTCTCGTCGAGGCCTGGCAGTACGACGCCTACGGTCGGCACACGCTGATCGAGGACGGCCCCGACGGCGATTCGGTGGTGAGCTGGAGCGGCGACGACGTGCGCACGGCGGAGGGGCTGTCGGCGGCCGGCAACACGGCGCTCTTCACCGGGCAGCGCTGGGACGCGGAGACGGGGCTGCATTACTACAAGAATAGGTATTACAGTGCGGATCGAGGGCGATTCGTAGTGGGAGACTCCGGCGGTGCATGGTTCGACGAGAGAAACTATGCTAATCGATACACCTATGTTTCCTCTGCTCCACAGTTGCACTCTGACCCCCACGGCAGAGAAGGTAACTACAGTTTTCACAACTACGGACACCCCTCCCCCCAAGAGGATTGTTTTGATTGTGAAGAATGGCTAAGAGAAGAACTGAGTGACCAAAGCTGGTTGGATGAGCTGCCGAACTGTCCCTGCCACCTCACGATCGGCAGGAGGCACAAGCCGGAGATACCTAACGGCTGGAGGAAGGATCCAAATCCTAAATACAAGAGTATCACCCCGGATCGATGACATGCATTAGATCAAGAGGGGAAAGTCCCTCAGGTGCCGGGCAACAGTGCTGCTATGATAATAACTTCCGACTGATAACTAACGGAGAGGGAGCTGGCACTCCTGACAGGGCGCACTGGTGGCCACCGGGGGATGGTCATCAGGAAGAAGACGTGGATCCTTTTAGAAGGTGCAGCCTTGACCTGTACTTGCAAGCAAGGCCTCCCAACAATGGTAACAACTGTTCCGAAAATCCCTAGATGCGGTTTCAAAACCCCGTCGCGAGAAACCTCACGGTGCGAATACAACCGCATTCCCAAGAAATGTGGTGCCGAGCAGAGCGACTTGATCGCGCGTACAGGGTTTTGAAACAGCCTCTAGAGACGGGGTAATGAGTTAACATGTCGGATAGAGTCAGAGTCGTTCTTGTGCTCATAGTCGCAACCTGCTCGGTGGCGTTGACATTTGCTTACTTCTCGCACCACAGCACATTGTCGGATAAGTTCACCAGGGAGAGTCGTGAAGCCATGTCCCTAACGGAGTGGCGATCATTCATGAAGACAGAGAGGTCCCTTGCAAAGCTAACTCTCCTCCAGCCGCCGGCCTTTCTTCTAGTCGCGTTTCTCGTGTCCCGGGGGTATCGCGACACTCGCCGAAGGCGAGTTCTAATGCTTGTTGTCGCCGCGCTGGTTGTACCCATCTGGTTCTACAGTATCTCCCAGTTTTGGTATACTGCCCTCATTGGTTTCGACTGACCTAATCGTACAATGTGGCCTGTGCAGAAGAGGATACCGTGTTTCTGCCTGGCCGCTCCCTCTTCACATGTGCTTCTTCAGCCTTCCATATCAAGTCGAGATCGCCAAACTGCTCATTGCGCACGGAGCCCACCTCGAATCCGGGGATCAAGACGGATTAACCCCATTGGACTACGCCATGCCTTCAAGGCAGAGCCCGGAGTTTTCGACCATCGAAGAGTTTCTGCATGACCTTGATCGGCCCCACGATTAGTGGAGTGTACGACTAGAAGTCGTTTCAAAACCTCTGCGCGAGAAACCTCACGGTGCGACTATGGCCGAATCCCCAAGGAATATGGTACCGAGCAGAGCGACTTGATCGCGCGTACAGGGTTTTGAAACAGCCTCTAACCTTCTTGCCGCACATCCATGGGGGACGTTTCGATCCTCGACAAGGGGTCGTTCCGGCACGTCTCGAGCGTCCACGACGCCAACGGCAACCTGACCGACGACGGCACGCTGCTGATGGAGTACGACGCGCTGAACCGTCTCGTGGAGGTGGCGCGCAAGAGCGACAGCCAGCAGATCGCCGAGTACGCGTACGACGCCGACAACCGCCGCCAGCGAAAGATCGTCACCAACGGCGGCAAGGACAGCGTTTCGGCGTTGAACGGCACGACGCAGTATGTCTATCATGACTGGCGTCTGCTGGAGGAGCGCGACGGCACGGGCGCCATCCTGCGGCAGTACGTGTACGGCAACGGGCTCGACGAGGTCTGGACGATGGACGACCGCAGCGGCGGCATCACGGTGGCTCAGCTGAACGACGGGTCCGGCGCGCAGAGGCTTCAGGGCATCGACATGGCAGGCGTCCTGGACGAGGCGAATCCCGGGAGCGCTTTCATGACCGGTCCGTGGCGTCCACACGCCGGGCGAAGGCGGCGGGGACTTCTTCGCGGAGCATGGCGTCGAAGCGCTCACGGAGGTGGTTGAAGCGCTGGGGCCGGACGTAGACGGGCCTTGCGCGGTCGTTCAGCCAGTGATTCTCCCACCCCGTGGTGGTTCGTATGAAGCGGCGGGCAAAGTCCTCCGACTCCTCCAGGCAGCCGGCCAGGATGACGTCGATGTAGGTCTGGACGATGGGGAATTCGGGGATGGAGTGCTGGATGCGGTTGGCTACGTAGACCCAGACGGTTCCGTCGCCCCGGAATCCGGAAATCCGGCCAGGCGGGATGCGCTCGCGGCGATAGGCGCCGCCGGTGGCGACGACCTCGCGGTGGTCGAAGGCGCCGAGTTCCCCCTCCCCCACTTCGACGAGGACGCCGTTGCAGGACGCCGATTCGTCCGGCACGACGCCCACGGGAGTGGTGCCGTGGCGCAGGGAGCGGGCGAACCAGCCGCGGCGCAGCCCGGAGATCTCGGCGAAGCGCGCGGCGCCGGTGCGGCCGCTGGCGGCGCGGCTGGCGGAGTTCATGAGGCTGCCGTAGCCGAAGAGGAAGTCGCTCATGGGCCGGGGTGACGGGCTCCTTTCCGCCTTGCGGGACCGGTCTCCGTCCCGGCAGGGTCGGTGTCGAGTCACGTTCAGTATGTCCACCACCGGTTCAGCGGCCAAACCCGATCTTCGCTCCATGCTGGAGGCGGCGCGCGACCGCGTGCGCGAGACGCACCGCCAGCTCCCCGGGATGCGGGTGGCCGAGGCCTACAGCCGCGACATCGACGAGGTGCTGGTCCGCCATCTCGACTGGCTGGTGGCGGGGAATCCCGAATTCGGGAAGGTGAAGAAACGCAGCGTGATCGCGGCCGTCGGCGGATACGGCCGCCGCGAGATGAACCTGCACTCCGACATCGATCTGCTCTTCCTCTTCCGCCGCGAGCCCGACGCCCTGGACGAGGAGTTCATCAAGGCCTTCGTCTATCCCGTGTGGGACCTGAAGGTGGACCTGGGCCACGTCGTGAAGACGGTGGACCAGATCGTGGAGGAGGTCGGCCACGACGTGGACACGACCACGGCGGTGATCGGGGCGCATTCGATCTGGGGCGACACGCGGGTCCGCGACGAGGTGCTGGACCGGTGCCGGGCGGCGATCGTCCTGAAGCACTCGCGGGAACTCGTCGACGCGCTGATCGAGAGCACGCGCGCGCGCCACCGCAAGTACGCGAACACGCGGCTGCTGCTGGAACCGAGCGTGAAGGAGGCGCCCGGCGGTCTGCGGGACCTGCACGTGATGATGTGGCTGGCGTACATCCGGTTCGGCGAGGCGTCGCTCTCGGCACTGACGCGGAACGGCGTTCTCTCGCCGCGCGAACAGACGGAACTCGAACAGCAGCACGACTTCCTGATCGAGGTGCGGAACTCGATGCACCTCTTCGAGGGCCGCAAGATCGACATGCTGAACTTCGAGCGGCAGATCAAGGTCGCCGACGACCTGGGGTTCGCCCAGAAGGAGACGGGACTGCCGGAAGAGCAGTTCATGCGGACGTACTACGAGCACGTGGAGATCGTGGACCGGCTTCTGCGGCGCGTAATCCAGCGCATCCAGCCGGAGCCCGACGACACGCCGGAGGGCGGGTCGCGCATGAAACTGCGGTCGCGGCGGCTGGAGGGCTTCTTCTGGACGCGGGACCGCGAGATCCGCGTGGAGCAGCGCGACGCCGCGGGCCTCATGCGCGAGCCCTCGTGGATCATGCACTTCTTCGCCGCGGCGAGTCTCTACGACCTGACGCCGGACGAGTTCACCCTGGACCTGATCCAGGAGCAGGCCCCCCGGATCGACGACGAATACCGCGGTCAGACGGCGCACCGCGAACGGTTCCTGATGATTCTGCGCCAGCCGCTCTCTGGTCCGGCGACGCTGCGCACGATGCACCGCTGCCGGTTCCTGGACGCGTACATTCCCGAGTTCGCCGCCGTGCGCAATCTGCCGCGCATCGACTACTACCACCAGTTCACCGTGGACGAGCACCTGCTGCGGGCGGCCGAGGCGGCCGGCGATCTGCTGCGGCCCGGCAGCGGCTTCGACAAGACGCACGCCGCGGGCGTGGCGAAGGACGTCATGCGGTGGGACCTGCTGGTGTTCGCGCTGCTGATCCACGATCTGGGCAAGGGCGAGGGGCGCGGCCACGTCATTCGCGGCGCCCACATGATCCAGCGCATTTGCGACCGCATGGGTTTCTCGCCGCGCGAGCGCGGCGTGCTGCACCTGCTGGTGGCCAAGCACCAGAAGATGAGCCACGTCGCGCTGAAGCGCAACACGGAGGACCCGAGCGTTCCGGAGGACCTGGCGCGCGACGTGGGCACGCCGGAGATGCTGCGCATGCTGTACGTGCTGACGTGCTGCGACCTGCGGTCGGTCTCCGACGAGTCGTGGAACGACTGGCGCGGAACGCTGCTGGCGTCGCTCTACGAGCGCACGATGAACCTGCTGACGGGACCGCTGGATTCGGAGCGCCGCTCGTGGAAGTGCGTGGACGAGGTGCCCAGGCTGGTGGTCGACGAAGTGAAGGCCGCCGACGCGGACGGCGGAAACGGAGAGGACGGCACGGAGTCCGATCCCGAGGAGACGCCGCTGGAGACGTCCGAGGTCTCGACGTTCATCGTCAAGATGCCGCCGCGCTACCGCCACTCCACCCCGCCGCAGCAGATCGCCCGCCACATGCGCATGGTGAAGCGCATGAAGGAGGCGGACTTTCTGGTGATGGAGGTGGAGCAGACCGAGGAGAGCAACTACTCGATCCTGCACTGCGTGGCGAGGGACGCGCCGGGGCTGTTCTGCCACCTCTGCGGGGCTCTTTCGTCGCGGGGAATCAACATCCTTTCCGCGCAGATCTACACGGCCTCCAACGGCATCTGCATCGACGTCTTCCAGATTCAGGACTCGCAGAACCGGCCGCCGACGGACGCGACGATGTTCGAGCGCCTTCGGGAAAAGCTCAACGAGGTGCTGCGCGGCGAGCGGAAGGTGTCGTGGCGCGAACAGCTTCCGAAGAAGTCCCAGCCCATCTCCGCGGCGAGACTCGACCTGCGCCCCCCTACCGTGACCGTTTCCAACGACGAATCGGCGGAGGGCTACACCATCCTGGAAGTCAAGGCCCCCGACAGACCCGGTCTGCTGTTCGACATCGCGTCCGTTCTGGAGAAGTTCCGCATCCACGTTCACATCGCGCTGGTGGCGACGGAAAGCTACCAGGTGGTCGACGTGTTCTACGTCACCAACTGGGAGAACGACCGCCTGGAACCGGGGACGCAGACGAAGGAACTGCACGAAGCGCTGCTGGCGGCGACGGCCCCCTCCGATCCCGTCAACCCGGCGGCGCCATAGCGGCGGGGTCAGCCACGTCCCGCGAGGGACGTCACACCCACATCCCCAGACGAATCGCGTGCAACCCCTGCCGGGGTTGCGGACGAAAACGGACGCCGGCTTCCCCGGACTTCGTCCGGGGCTTGGATTGTCGTGTCCCTCTCGGGACACCGCTGTCGGAAGCTCTGCGCAGCTCCGCGAACCGTCGAACCGCGCGTCCTGCACGGGTCCATCGGCCAGCGCCGAATTCCCGCGACGCTGTCAGCCCCGTCCCGCGAAGTACATTCCCATGTAGCACTTCGGATCGACAAGAACGCCTTCCTCCAGGCGCTTCGCGAGCCACGCCTCCGCCTCCGCGAGGGGAATCTCGTGAACGACGATCTCCTCGCCATCGACTCCCCCGCCGTCGTGAAGACGTTCGAGGTCCGTCGCGAGATAGAAATCGACGACTTCCGTGCTGACGCCCGGCGTGAGTGGCCCGCGCGTGAGCCATTTCATGGCGCCTGCGCGGTAGCCGGTTTCCTCCTGGAGTTCGCGGGCGGCGGCTTCGGCGAGGTCCTCGGCGGAGAACGCGGTCTCGTCGCCGGCGAGCCCGGCGGGGAGCTCGATGACGCGGCACTGCACCGGCGGGCGGAACTGCTCGACGAAGACGAGCCGCCCCTCCGGCGTGACGGGTACGATGCAGACGATGCCGGAGACGTTCCGCCGGTCGACGAACTCCCACGTGCCGTAGCGGGCGAAGCGGAGAAAGCGGCCCTCGGCGATGACTGTCCTGTTGCGGCCCGTGCTCATGGCGGAAACCCTTGGGATCGAATTCCCATGTCGTCGCGCCCCCGCGCCGGAGAGTCAACCGCGCGGTCGCGAATACGAGGTCCCCGCCATGAAACGCCTTTCCATCCTCATGCTGTTTACCGGAGCGCTGCTCGCGGTTTCCTGCGCCCGTACCGAGGCGCCCGCACCGGAGGAGATTCCCTCCCTCGTGAAGCAGGAGTTCCACATCGTGCCGGGGACGAGCCGGTCCGCAGTCGAGGAGCTGCTGGGGCCGCCGACGGAACTCGGCGCGACCAAGGAGGGGTACACCCTCGCGCAGTACCGCTTCGGGTACAGCGTGCGCAGCGTGGTGTACGACAGGGGCGACCGCGTCGTGCAGGCGTATCCGCCGAGCTGGAACGAGCCGGGAGCGAGCCAATGAGACCGACGGTTTCCACGATGCGCGCTCTGGGAAGAATCGCGGCGGGTCTGATGGCCGCGTGTCTCGCCGGCGTCTCCGCCGCGGATTCGGCCCTCGACGCGAAACTCGACGCGCACTGGCGCGGATGCGATCCCGCCGTCGTGTTCCGCGGCGCGGACGCCGTCATCGACGACATCGATGTCCGGGACGCGAAAGTGACGGTCTTCCTCACGGCGCGTTCGTCGTGGCTGGAGGATTTCACCGGCGAGGAGATGGAGCGCATCAGCCTTGCCACGCGCCCGGCCATCGCCGGCGTTCCGGAGATTCGCGGGCTGCGGTTCCAGGTGCGCGCCGAGGGCGCGACGGACTACCGCCCCCTGGCGGAGTATCTGCCGGCGGTGCCCTCGTTCGATTTCGCGACGAAGACGAAGATCGTTCCCGCGCAGTTCGCGCGGCGTTCGACACAGGACCGCGAAACGGGCCGTCCCAACGGGGCGCTGACGGGTGCGACGGTGTTTCTCAGTCCCGGGCACGGGTGGTACTATGCGGACAAGCTCGAACGGTGGGCGACGCAGCGCGGCAACTCGCACGGCGTCGTGGAGGATCACAGCAACGCCGAGGCGGTGCTGCAGTATCTGACGAAGTATCTCTGGAACGCCGGCGCGGAAGTCGTCACGACGCGCGAGCGCGACATGCAGACGAACATGGTGATCGTCGAACCGGGCAGGCCGGGCTACTCGCAGACGGGCGACTGGACCATCGAGCGGAACCCGTCCGCCCGCGACGGCGACCAGCGCGTCGCGGCGACGACCGCCGGCGCTCCGACGGCGACGGCGACGTTCGCCCCCGCGATTCCCGAAGCCGGCGAGTACGCCGTGTACGTGCGCTATCAGCCGGCTCTGGCGGGATCGACGGCGCGCGACGCGACGTTCCTGGTCAATCACAGCGGCGGAACGACGCTCTGGACACAGAATCAGAATCACGACGCCTACACGTGGCGCTATATCGGCACGTACCATTTCGAGGCGGGTCACGATCCCGACGCGTCTTCGGTGACGATCACGAACGAGTCGCCGGGCGGGGGCTATGTCGTCGCCGACGCCGTGCGGTTCGGCGGCGGCATGGGCGACGTCGCGGGGGAAGCCGGCGGTGTCAGCGGCAAGCCGCGCTGGGAGGAGTCGGGCTATTCCTACGCGAAGTTCATGGGCTTCGACGAAGCGCTCGAAACGCGCCGCTACAGCACGGTTTCGGCGATGCCGCTCTATGCGGAGTGGGAGGCCGAGGAGTGGGAAGCGGGCCGCTGCATCTACGTGAGCTGGCACTCCAACGCCCACAACGGCGAGGCGCGCGGGCTGTTCAGCTTCGTCTATGGGCCGAACTCCTGGGGGGAGCTGGACGAGTTCCAGGGCTATCCGGGCGGCGACGTCCTTCTCGGCGTGGTGCACGACGAAATCGCCAACGACATCGTGAAGGCCTACGACCCCGACTGGCGCATCGGCCCCAAGGTCTGCCGCTGGCTGGGCGAGACGAATCCGCGCTACAACAACAAGATGCCCGCCGCCCTCTTCGAAATGGGCTTTCACGACAATGCCGAGGACGCGAAGTACATCCTCGACCCCGAGTTCCGCCGCATCGTCGCCCGCGCCGTCTACCAGGGCATCGTGCGCTACTACTACGAGAACGTCGAGGGCTTCGACGTTCCGACTCTCCTGCCGGAACCGCCGACGGACGTGCGCGTGACGACGAGTTTCGTCGGCCACGCGACGCTGGAGTGGAAGGAACCGGCCTACGACACCGGCGACGGCGTGCTGGGCGATCCGCCGCTCGAGTACCGCGTGTACCGCTCGTCCAACGGAAAGGGCTGGGACAACGGCGTGACGGTGGACGGCACGAGCATGAATCTGACGGGGCTGAAGGAGAACACGACGACGTTCTTCCGCGTGGCCGCGGTCAACGTGGGCGGAGAGTCCATGCCGTCGGAGACGCTGGCGCTGCGCGCGTCGCCGACGGGCCGCTCGGAGGTGCTGATCGTCAACGGGTTCGACCGCCTCGACGGCGGAATGAACCTGACGGGCGAAGCCGGCGAGGGACGCGGCATCCTCTCGAAGATGAACACGTTCGACTACTGCATCCAGCACGCCGACGCGATCGCGACGACGGGGCGGACGTTCGATTCGGCGAGCAACGAGGCGGTGGAATCGGGCGCCGTCGATCTGACGAAGTACAGGACGGTCGTCTGGATTCTCGGCCGGGAAGCCGGTGCGACGGAAGTCTTCAGCGCGCTGGAGCGCCGCGCGCTTCGCGCGTTCGCGAACGCCGGCGGCAGTCTCTTCGTCAGCGGCTCGGACGCGGCGGGGGAACTCGCGGGCACGGCGGACGGACAGGCGTTTCTGCGCGAGATTCTGATGGCGGAATTCGCCGGGACGAGAACCGAAGCGAACATCGCCAGGGAGATCGAGGGGTCGATGTTCGAGGGCGTCGGATTCGTGGACTTCGGCGATGCGGAACTCTCGGTGTATCCCGTCGGGTTGGCAGACGCGATTCGCCCGGCGGGTCCGGCGACGGCCGCGCTGGAGTACGCGTCGGAAAGCGGCGCGCGGATCGCCGGCGTTCAGGGCGCGGCGAAGCACGGCGTCGTGTACTTCGCGTTTCCGTTCGAATCGGTGGCGGACTACCGCAAGCGCGCGTCGCTGATGTCGCGGGCGCTCTTCTTTCTCGACAGCCGCCCGAAGGAACCGGCGACGACCGTCGGCGGCGGATAGCCCCGCCCCGTCCGTCTACGCCGGGATGTAGACGCTGCCCGGCTGCTGGCGCACCAGTCCCTTCAGTTCGAGTTGCAGAAGCGCCGTCGCGACTTCCCCGAGCGTCATCCGCGCCGGAACGAGTTCCGCCACGAGATCGTCGTAGGTGCGCGTGGTGTGGCGAATGGCCTGAAGAACGACGGCCTCGCTCTCCGGCAGATTCGCGGGCGGCTCCTCCGCCGGTTCGGGGCGGGCGACGGTGTGGTCGCGCAAGTACGGTTCCAGCGCCGCAATGACGTCCTCTGGACAGGAGCAGACGCCGGCGCCTTCGGCGAGAAGGCGGTTGGAGCCGCGGCTGTTGGCGCGCGTGATATCGCCCGGAACGGCGAAGACGTCGCGGCCGATGTCTGCGGCGGCGCGGGCGGTGATCAGGGCGCCGCTCTTCTCGCCGGCCTCGACGATCACGACGGCCAGGGAGAGCGCGGCGACGAGTTCGTTGCGCTGGGGGAAGAAGTGCGTGCGCGACTTCGTCAGCGGCGGCCAGAGGCCGATCATCGCGCCGCTTTCCGGAATGCGTTCGCGCAGGCGCGCGTTCCCCTGGGGATAGTCCTGGTCGAGCCCGCAGGCCGCGACGCCGATGGTGCGGCCGCCCGCCTTGAGCGCCGCTTCGTGGGCGGCGGAGTCGATACCGAGCGCCATGCCGCTGACGACCGTCAGCGTCGGGACGAAACCCGTGGCCAGTCGGCGGGCGACCTCCAGACCGTAGGGCGTCGCGGTTCGCGGACCGACCATCGCGACGGCGAAGCGGTCTTCGGGCAGGATGGTTCCGCGCACGAAGAGGTACGGCGGCGCGTCGGGGATTTCGGCGAGCATCGCCGGCCAGTCTTCGTCGCCGGACTCCACGATGCGCTGGCCGGATTCGGCGAGCGCGCGCAGCTGGCGTTCGCGCCGCAGCCGGTCGCCGGAGCTGTCGCGCAGGCGGCGGCACTGGTCCGCGTTGAGACCGGCGCGTTCGGCGAGCTCGCGATCGAAGGCGGCGAGGACTTCTTCCGGCCCGCCGAACGAGGCGACGAGCCGCGCCAGAACGCCGGACGACAGACCCGCATCCGCCAAAGCAAGCCAAGCGGACGCGCGGGAATCGTTCATGGCGGCGGCGGCTGTCCTATCTGAAGACGCGCATCCGGATGTCTTCACGCACTTCCGGCGTGCCGCCGGTCAGGATGACGAGCACGTTCTCCACGTGGAAGATCGTGGTCGATCCGGTGAAGACCTGGACGACCATGTTGTTCATGTCGAGTTTCGCGGCGTCCCACTCGGTGGAGAAGGTGACGGCTTTGTCGCGCTCGCGCCAGAAGAACATCGAGATGTTCACCTGGGGGGCGTCGGAGGGGGTGATGGTGGCGGACTTGAACTCGCCGGCGGACTCGAGGAAGTCCCTGGAGTCCTGGCCGCGGACGTCGAACATGCCGAGGAACGTGGCCGTCGCGCCGGCCTTCTCCGTATTGGACTCGCCGACGGTGTACTCGGTCGCCTTGCCGGCGGTGGACTCGTGGAACGAATCGACGCTGCCGTAGGGGCCGCCCATGCCGAGCTTGTCGCGCTTGAAGTCGATGAACGCGCCGTAGGGTTCGCCGATGCCCTTCATCGTGCGCACCTTGTCCCAGACGCTCGTCGGCGTGAAGACCGCGATGGCGGCGATGATGCCGACGGCGACGATGATCTTGAAGTAGATCGACGTGAAGAACCACTTGATGTTGAGGAAGATGCGCTCGCGGATCACGCCCATGTTGTGGCTGAACTCGTTGATCTCGGCGAGGCGCTCGCGCTCCTCCGCCAGGTGGCCGACGGTCTCGTTGAGCAGCAGGTAGCACTCGTGCCACTCGATCTCGACCTTCTTCTGGTCGGAGGCCGAGAGGCGGCGCATGTGGCGCAGCGTGATGGCGCGGTTGACCAGGGCGATCATGTTCTGGCCGATGTTCTTGTCGTGCTTGAGGGACTCGAGAAAGGAGTCGTGGAGCATGGCGATCCTGGCTTTGACCTCCATGAACCGCTGCTCGACTTCGGGAGTCAGCCCCGAAGCGTCCTCCGCCTTCACCGCCGCGTTGAACTGGTCAAGGAAGGCGCGCCACGCCTCCAGGAGCTCGTTGCAGTCGGCATTGTGACGCTCGACGATCGGATCGATCATGGTCTCGTCTGTCCTCTTCCGGGTTCCGGCGGCTGCAAGCCGCCGGGCCACCCACTCCAGAAGAGGGGCCGCCGGGGTGGCAAGGCAGAAGAGCGGAGCGGGGAAGCCCCGCCCCCCGGAGGGAGTCCCTAAGAGGCGGCAGGCACGCAGCCCCGCCTAGCGGGCGGGGAGGAGCTTCCCGCGCGATGAGCGCCAGGCGCTGTAGTGCTTCGCGGCCCAGTCGCGGAACGCGACGGCGTCGGGGTCGTGGGGGTTGCGCTCGGCCCAGATGTCCTTGCCGGCCTTTTCGGCTTCGAGCCACTGGTGGCGGCGAACCTCGCGGAACAGCTCCTCCAGTTGCTCCACCGGCACCATGTCCGCAGGGGCGGAGTCGGCGGTCTGGCGGCCGGAGCCGAGTCGCGCGGCGGTTCGGCCGAGGCGGGCCAGTCCGCGCTCGGCGGATTTCAGCGGAGAGAAGTCTCGCTCGCTGAGGTAGGTGAACAGCGCAAGCATCCCCATGGCGTCGGCCATGCCGGGGGTGGCACCGCCGAGAGTGGCGTAGCGGAGGAACTGCTTGTTCGCCGGGCCTTCGGAGTCGTCGTCGCGCATTTCGTTGGTTTCCATTCGATTCGCTCCCTGGGGCGCCGTCATTGGCGCCGACAGGGCCGGGGAGTTACAAGGAGGGTGCCAGGCCGACAAGAGGGAACCGGAGTCCCTGCCGGATTCCTAGTGCTTCTAGCCGCCAGCTAACCCGAACGGCGACAGTGAATCGCTTTAGCTGAAAGGCGCCCGCCATCCTTTGGCGAAGACGGCGCTCTCGGGCTGCCCGCGCCGAAGTGCACGGTTGGGGCCACGATGGACGAATCGCGCCGCAGTCCTCGAAGAATCTCGAATCGACTTGCCACAAACCGCCGTCCCGCCAGGTTCACAAGGAGACAGGAGGATGGAATATGGGATTCGGCGCACTTCGCCGGGCGGCACTTTGCCTTTTGATCGCTCTCGGCTCCGAAGTTTCCGCGGCGGATGCCGCGCTCGAACGCGTCACGACCGTCGTGCCCTTTCCGCGGGGAATCGCGGAGTTCGACGGTGGAATGTACGTCCTGGGGCGGGGCCGGGTGCGCGGGGCGGGTGGAGTGAGCGCCGACGTGGCCGACCGCGCGGGGTTTCTGTTCCGGATCGATCCGAACCTCGCCGAACCCGCCAGGGGCGAGGTCGGTCACCTCGTCGCGAACAACGGCGAGGTCTTCGCCAAGCCCAGCGATCCCCCGTTTCGCCTCTGGGACCGC
>JAJFLJ010000156.1 GCA_021772755.1 Candidatus Sumerlaeota bacterium | reverse complement strand
ACTGCGATTTCAACCAGATGATCGACCTGCCCCTCGGCGGGGACAGGCTGCGCAACATCATGGACGCGTCCATCGGTGAGCTTCTTGGCCAGCCCATCGCCACCGGCGACCACTGCCTGGGATGCACCGCAGGCGCCGGTTCGAGTTGCTCCGGCGCGCTCGGCTGACGCCGGTCAGTTTCCGACCGGTTGTTCCACCGTCGCGTCGTCGAACCCGGGGCGCGCGTTCATGACCTGCTCGTAGATGGCGGGATCGACTTCGCCGCGGGGGCGGCCCGCCGCGATCCATTCGTCGACGGCCTTGAACAGTTCGTCCACCATCTCCTCCTCGCGACACTTCCTCAGCACCTTGCCCAGGCGGTAGATGACGCCCTGTCCGCGGCCGCCGGCGATGCCGAAGTCCGCGATCTGGCCCTCGCCCGGCCCGTTCACCGCGCAGCCCATCACGCTGACGCTGATGTTCTCCGCCGCGTAGGCGCGCAGCCGGTCCTCCACCGCGTGGGCCCAGCGTTCCAGCTGGATTTCCACGCGTCCGCAGCTCGGGCAGGAAATCAGGTTCGGTCCCGCGTCCTTCAGTCCGACGAACTGCAGGATTTTCTGTCCGACGAAGACCTCCTCCTTCGAGTCCCCCGTCAGCGACACACGGATCGTGTCGCACAATCCCTCGTGCGCCAGCATTCCGATGGCGATCGACGACTTGATCGTGCCGGTGCGCACGGTGCCGGCTTCCGTCAGACCGACGTGGAAGGGATACTCGCAGCGCGTCGCCAGCTCGCGGTACGCCCTCACCGTCGTGTCCACGTCGCTGGCCTTCAGGGAAATCTTGATCTCGGCGTAGTCCAGGTCCTCCAGGAGGCGGATGTGCTCCAGAGCGCTTTCCGCCATCGCGACGTGGGTTTCCATCTCGCCGGCGAAGACCTTCTTGCGAAGCGGCATCGAGAGCGATCCGTTGTTGACGCCGATGCGGATGGGAATCCGGCGGTCGCGGCAGCGGTCGACGATCTCGGGGAGCTTGTCGCGCCGCGCCAGATTGCCCGGATTCAGCCGAATGCAGTCCACCCCGGCGTCGAGCACCATCGTCGCCATGCGGTAGTCGAAGTGGATGTCGGCGATGATGGGGAGGGGGGCGTCCTTCATGATGGGGACGAAGGCCTGGGCAGCGCGTTCGTCGGGACAGGCGAGGCGCACGATGTCGGCGCCGGCCTCGGCCAGTTCGCGCAGCTGGGCGAGGGTCGCCTCCACGTTGCGCGTGTCGGTCTTCGTCATGGTCTGGACGCTGACGGGGGCTCCGCCGCCGATCTGGACGTCCCGCACGTGAACGGGACGGGTACTTCGCCGCTGAACAGTCATCGCATCGCTCCCGGTACGCGGAATTCGGCCCGTCGCAGCCGCCCGCATTCTGCCCCCTGCCTGAGGCAGAGGGCCGACCAGTGTCGAGCCATTCCCGCTTCGGAACCCGCGCAGGGCGGGAGCTGTCGAATTCGTCGTATGCAAGGACCCGTCCGCTCCGCGATTTCGAAAATCGGCCGAAAAAACCTTTCCCACCCCGGATTTCGGAGTTGACGGTGTTCACGCTCCTGAAGGCTCCTGCCCACTGACATTCGCCGCCGAGGCACCTCTCCCATGCGTCCCATTCTCGACCGTCTCGTTCTCTCCTCCCTCGCCGAAGCCAACGATCCCTTCTTTCTGAAGCAGCACGGCATCCAGGCCATCATGTACTTCGGCGAAGGGGGCATGTTCTCCGACGACCTGAAGCTCTATCACCGTCCGGCCAACTCCGACGGCACGATTTCGCCGGAGATGCTGCGGGACGGGATCGAGTTCCTGCGGGAGAGCCTTCGCGCGGGGCGGCGCGTGCTGGCGGTCGGCGCGTCCGGCGCCACCATTCTGACGGCGTATCTGGCGGAAATGGGCTTCAGCAGCGCCCAGGCGTTGCAGCTGGTCGGTCGCGGCCACGGGGGAATGGAACCCGAACCCGACCGCAGTTCCGTGGAGTCCCACGCCGAGGAACTCGAACGGCGCAAGAGTTCCACCCTCAATCACATGATCTGACCGGTCGCCGGTCGGTCCCCCCCACAGCATGCGCGATAGGTTCGCCCGGCCCGCCGGGGCGTACCGCGCTGCCTGCGGGTAGGCCGATGGATGCGGATGTGGCGGGGATCGCAGAGGAACGGACGAGGACGAGGATGATGATGAAGACGAAGAGGGCTCGATGCGCGCGACGCTCTCTCTGCCGCGGAAGCTATCCCTCGATCCTGCGCACGCGGTCTTCGCGGGCGACGAAGCTGAAGCAGTCCGCCAGCCGCAGCGCGTCCGGTTCGTACTCGGACCGAAGCCGGTCCGCCGGGGGTTCGAAGCGGCCCGGAAACGTCGCCAGCGCCTGGCGGGCGACGGGCGCGAACAGGTCGCCGTGTTCTTCGAGATCGCTGTTCAGCTCCACCGTCGCGGGGTCGTAGATGGCCTGGATGAACGCGTCGGCGTCGTTGGCCCCGCCGGTGACGCTGGCGAAGTCGAACAGGTCCGCGTCGATGCGCGGCGTGATCGGCGTGGACTTGCGGTGCAGATCGATCAGCGTCGTCTCGGTTCCGTCGTTGCGTCTCACCCGCGAGGTGAGAATCGCCACGATGTCGTCGAAGGGGCAGTAGAGCGGCTGGCCCGTGAAGTCCTGGAACGCCAGGCCGCCGGCGCCCTTGTTGGCCTGTTGCATCCAGATGAAGAGCGACCCGGCGATGCTGGTGTCGGAAACGAAGAAGGAGCGGATGCCGAAGGCGTTGAGCTGGTTGCAGAACCCCTCGGCGTTGTCGCGCCGGGCGTAGCGCAGCAGGACCTGGTAGGTCGGCAGGGCGAGGCGCTTCTTCACGTCGGCCTCGTCGCGCTGCATCAGGCGCGAAATCTGGCGCGCGAAGGCGGGGGCGTCGTCGGGCTGGGGCGGGAGAACGACGTAGAAGGTCTGCTGGGGCTGGGAGCTCATGGCGGGAAGTCCGGTGGGGGTGGCCTTTTCCCGCTCATGGCGCGAGACGTGTCAACGGGTCAGTGTTCCGTTGACCGCAACAAGTTTCACGGATTCACTGCGGAACCATGTCCGCCCCGCGAACCGCCCTTCTTTTTCTCCTCGCCGTCTCGGCGGGGCTCTTCGCATGCGGCGAGCGCGGCCGCCGGCCCATGACCCCCGAAGGCCGCAAGCACGTCACCTTTCTCACCATGCAGCTGCGGCCGACCTTCGACGACTACTTCCTCCCCCTCATCGAGCAGTACGAGCGCGAGAACCCCGATATCGATATCGACTGGATCGACTATCCCTGGCAGAACTACGAAACGAAACTGATGACGGCGTTCCTCGCCCGGTCCGCCCCCGACGTCATCAACCTGCCCTCGGTCTCGCTGCCCACCTATATCAGGAGCGGAACGATTCTCCCGCTCGACGATATCGTCGATCCCGAAGCCCGCGCCTCCTACGTGCAGTCGATCCTGACGGACTCGGGCGTCTACGACGGGCAATTGTGGGCCGTGCCGTGGTATGCCGCCCCGGAAGTGGCTTTCGTCAACACGTCGATCCTGAAGGAAGCCGGACTGACGATCGACGACGTGCCGCGGGACTACGCGGACGTGCCGGCGTTCTGCGAGACGATCCTGGAGAAGACGGGAAAGTACGGATTCTATCCGGTCTACGTCGAGGGCGGAAAGCTGCGCGTCTTTCTCTGGGAGCGCGGCGTTTCCCTCGTCAGCGAGGACGGAACCCGCGCGGCGTTCAACACGCCGGAGGGCCTGGCTGTCTTCGAGTTCTGGGTGGACCTGTACCGCCGCGAGCTCGTTCCGCGCGATGCGGTGACGGCGACGCACCGCATCCCGCTCGACCAGTACAAGACCGGCAACCTCGCCGTGCTGACGACCGGTCCGCAGCTCGCCCGCCAGTTCCAGAGCGATACGCCGGAAATCTACGAGGCGACCGAAGTGCTCCCCCTCCCCAGGTGGAAGGGCCACGAGGAACACCTGGTGTCGCTCTTCGTGTTCGCGGTCTCCGCGCGCACGCACCACCCCGAAGAGTCGGCGCGCTTCGCCGAGTTCCTCACGAACGCCCCGAACCAGCTGGAGTTCGCGAAGCGCACCGTCACGCTGCCGAGCGTGACGACGGCGCTCGAAGACCCCTTCTTCACGCACCCGGAGGATTCGCTGCGGGGGCGCATGTTCGCCGTCGCCGCGCAGGGCACCCGCAAGGGCCAGGTGTTCCGCCCCGTGCGCGAGAACGCCGAAGTCCTGGAGGTGCTGGCGGACGCGACGGAGGCGGCGCTGCTGGGAAACATGACGCCGAAAGAGGCGCTCGACGACGCGGAGGAGCGGGTGAATGAAATCCTCGGCCGGTAGGGACAGCCAGACCCTGACCGCGTGGGCGTTTCTGGCCCCGACGGTGATCGTCATGGGACTCTTCCAGTTCCTGCCGATCCTCGGCGCGTTCGCCGTCTCGCTCTGGGACTACTTCCCCGACTCGCCCAACAACCGGTTCGTGGGACTGCGGAACTTCTCGCGCGTCCTGCACGACCCTGCCTTCTGGGAAGCCCTCAAGAACTCCGTCCTGTATCTTCTCGTGGTTCCCGCGATCGTGCTTCTGGCGCTCGGGCTCGCGCTGCTGGTCGAGCCGGCCATTCCCTTCATGAACGCGTTCCGCGCGTGCTACTACGTGCCGGTCGTGACGATGATGGTCGTCGTCGCCTACGCGTGGACGCTGATCTTCAACACCGACAACGGCCTGCTGAACCAGCTGCTGGTCCGCTGGGGCGTGGCGGAGCGCGGCGTGCCGTGGCTGACGAGCGAGAGCACCGCGCTCTGGACCGTCATGACCGTCACGGTGTGGAAGGGCCTGGGCTACTACATGGTGATGTTCATCGTGGCGCTGAAGGCCGTGCCGAAGGAACTCTCCGAGGCGTCGCGCATCGACGGCGCCGGTCCGCTGCAGGGTTTCCTCAACGTCACCATTCCCATGATCTGGCCGACGGTGACGCTCACCGCCGTCATCTCCTCGATCTCCGCGCTCCAGGTCTTCGAGGAGATCTACATGATGACCAACGGCCGCGTGGGAACGACGACGCTCGTCTACGACATCTACACGACGGGCTTCGACATGTCCCGCGGCGCGATCGACTTCGGCCAGGCCTGCGCGATGGGCGTGCTTCTCTTCGCGCTGATCCTCGGCTTCACCACCGTCGCCGTCCGGCGCATGCAGGGGGTCTACAGTGCGAACTGACGACCGCGCCCGGCCCGCCGGCATCATGACCCCGAGACAGCGCCGCGCCGCCGGGCTCGTCCTGCGCTACGCCGCGCTTCTCGCCCTGGTGCCGTTCTTCGTCGGGCCGTTTCTCTGGATGCTCTCGGTGTCGGTGCGCGAAACGGGAAACATCTATTCGCTGGAGATCGTTCCCGACGCCATCACGTATCGATGGTATGCGGAGGTGTGGTCGCAGTACAATCTCGACCGCGCGTTCCTCAACAGCGTCCTCGTCGCCATCCTGCAGGTCGGATCGAACCTGCTGTTCTGCTCGCTGGCGGCGTATCCCCTGGCGCGGCTGCGGTTTCCCGGGCGCAGGCTCGTCTTCATGCTGCTGCTGAGCACGATGATGGTTCCGTTCCAGCTCTACATGATCCCGCTGTTTCTGATGAGCCTTCGCCTGGGGCTCTTCGACACGCTCGTGGGCATCGTCGTCCCGAGCGCCGCCGGCGCCTTCGGCATCTATCTCATCAAGCAGTACTACGAGACGATTCCCGGCGACCTGGAGGAGGCGGCCCGCATCGACGGCGCCGGCGAGTTCCGCATCTGGTCCTCCATCATGATGCCGCTGACGAAACCCGCGATGGCGGCGCTGGCGATCTTCGTGTTCGTGCAGAGCTGGAGCAACTTCCTCTGGCCGCTGATCATCGTGAACAGCGAGGACACCTGGACGCTGCCCGTCGCCATCGCGAAGCTCAGCGGCGACTTCATCGACAAGACGCAGTACATCGCCGCCGGCTCCGTCATCGCCGTCGCGCCGGTCATCCTCTTCTTCTTCCTGGCGCAGCGCTGGTTCATCGGCGGCGTCACCCTCGGCAGCGTGAAGGGATAGCCGCTACCACCCCGCGTATCCGATGCGGCCGACGGCCCGCAGTCCGTCCTCCTCGAACGTGACCTTCATGTCCGCGGTTCCGATTCCCGCAAGCGGCGTCAGCCCCTCGCGCGTGCCGGGCTTCGGACTCCAGGGGCTTCCGAAATCGGTCGATTCCCAGGACGCCATCTCCTCGTTCCACACGTATTCTCCACCGCCGGGCGAGACGGGGCGTTCGCCCCACCACGTCTCCATGAACGAGACCGGATCGCCGATTCCCGCGTCGCGGGAGAGCGCGTTGAGAACGTGGACGTTCGACCACGCGGCGCTCTGCATCCTGCAGGCGACCGACTCGCGGGCGATTCTCTCCACCAGCTTCGTCCCCTCGCTGCGCATGGCGAGCGACATGCTCGGGCCATCGCTCGCGTCCGCGACGTCTTCGTCATCGTTGGCGGGTTCCTCCGTCGCGTTCGCTTCGAGCCGCTGGATGCTCTTCCGAAGCGCCTCTTCGTTCAGACTCAGAACGAGCGCCTCGGGCATGACGGCGTAGTACAGCGCGGGGTCGGTGAACACGGTCTCGCCGGCGAGATTGCGCTGCGCCCGTTCCGTTGCCCCCACGCGCACGTAGGGAATCTCTCCCGCCTTGCGGGTTTCCCAGACCGTCATCTCCGGCGCGGACTGCTCGATGAAGCCCCGCATCGCCGCGACGAACGCCGTCAGCTTCAGCGCGTTCGACGACCCGATTCCGATCACCACGGGAAGCTCCGTGAAGCGCTCCTGGACGTAGTCCTCGACGGCGGCGGAGTCCTTCGATTCGGACGCTTCGGCGAGCCCGTCCCAGAACGCGTTCGCCTCCGTGTCCATCGCGAACCACCCGCTGACCCAGTTCAGCGGATTCGCCCCCAGGGTCGGTATCATTCCCGTCGCCAGGCCGGTCACCTGCGCGACCGTTCGCGATTCGGGATCGAGCGCCATCGCGAAACGGGCGATCGTATCCCCGTGCATGGCCGTTTCCGCATCCGTCAGCCGCCGCGAACCGGTCATCTCCATGTACCACCCGTAGTCGCTCCGCGCCATCAGTGGCCGCACGGTCACGTCGAGGGTCACCCCGTCGTCGTCGGCTCCGACGGAAACCGCGATCGGATCGAAGACGTTGCGCCACTGGCGCTCGTAGCTTCTGCGGAAGCCGTCGTAGGCGTCGGCCTCGGACTTGTTCACCTCGTCGACATCCATTTCGGCAACGGGCGAGAGGAAACCGGGAGTCCCGTACACCGAGGAGAGGATCGCCGTCTCGGTCACGCGCACATCGCCGACATCGAAGCCTTCGCCCGCGGATTCGAGCGGACGCGGTTCGGCTCCGATTCTCCCGCCGCGCGCCGCGGTCTCTTCGGCGACCAGCAGAAGAAGTCTCGCCGCGGCCCGCGTGCGGCGCGACGTCGCGATCCGCCATTTCGGGCCCGTCCACTTGCGAATCGCCGCATCCGTCGCGACCACGAGCGCGTCCTCTCCCTCCGCGTCCGCCGGATAGCGGTCCCGGAAGAACGTGTACTCCGGCGTGTCCGCCACGGAAGGCGTTTCGTCGGCGCCGGCGGAAACGATCCGCCGTACCAGGTCGGGGGAATTCGACACGACGACATGTCCGCCCGTCGTCGCGACGTACGAACAGACCGTCCGCTCGGCGTTTCGCACGCTGCGCACTTCCGCTCCGCCGATTTCCGACACTTCGACCGGCAGGGACGTCATGGCGTACTGCGCGACGATCGCCGCGACGAGCCCCTCCGCCTTCTTCGTCTCGAACAGAACGGCGACGCTCGTTCCCGTGGGGAAGAACGGATCTTCGGAACAGAGCGCGACGCGGTCGACCAGAGCCTCGCCGAGGCGCGCGGTGAAGTCGTTCAGCGGCAGGACGAGCTGCCTCTCGTACTTCGCGAACACGAGCTCGTCCGTGGGCCGCAGCGTGTCCATGCCCCATGTCGCCAGATCAGTCTTCAGCCCGTCGTCGATCACCGCCGTCATCGCCGCGAAGTCCGGAAAGAACACCGCCAGGCAATCGGCGGGGACGAGCTCCGCCAGCGCGTCGGTCGCCGGGTCCAGATCCTCGATTTCGCTCTGCCAGTCGTACTCGGGGGTCGAGACGCCGACGATGTCCGCCAGCTTGAGAGTCTCGGTCGAACTCTCGTCCACATCCAGCACGCGGTCGAACGCGAGGTTCTCCGACATCGCGCGCCCGCCGGACATCAGATCCATGGTCGATTCGAGGTCGGAGCCCCGGGTCCCGCGCACGGGACGCATCGTCGCTTCTTCCGAAGTCCCGTCGCTCAGCTCGCGCCGCAGGCGGCTGGCATGCCAGGAGAACCACGCACTGCCCGGCCCGCCGATCCACGCGAGTCGTTCGTTGTGTTCGAGTTCGGCCTCAAGCACGGCTTCGCGCGCTGCGGCGGGATCCGCAGGAAACTCGTCGATGCGAAAGCGAACCACCGATGCCTCCCCCCAGTCCGGGGAGGGAAGAAGCATTCGCCCCTCGACGGGCGGTTGCGCCGTCGTGTGAACTAGGAGGCTGACGCGCTCGGGGTTGATGGGTCGGCGCGGCATCCATCGCTGCGCTTCGCCGAAGGAAATCCAGCCGCGCGACGCGTCGTCGTCGAAGGCGACGCAGGGCTGGAAGTGCCTCGCGAGATTCGACCGCCGCGCCGGAGACATCCCGTCCCAGATTCCCGTTTGGGAACTCGGTATCTCGCCCTCGATCACGGTGACCTCCGCCAGGGGGAGGTGAATCCACGTCTCCCCGCCGCGGACGGTGCCCAGCAGGATCGTGCAGCCCAGCAGCATGACTGCCCGGCGAATCGGTCGCATCATCGGTCCACCTCCGGAACGTCGCAATTCACCGGACAGCCTGGCGCATCGCGGAGAGCGTGTCGACAGACATCTGGGAATCGCCGCCGGCTCCGGCGTCGTCTCGCGCGAACGACGGGGTGCCAGGATGGGGGGGGCGGCTTCCGGGCTACCCGCGCGCCTTCGCGATCGCTTCGAACGCCGATTCGTAGTTCGGTTCGTTCTCCATCGCCGGCACGAGTTCGCGATAGACGAGACGGTGCTGGCGGTCGAGAACGAACACCGACCGGGCCAGCAGGCCGAGACCGCGCATCAGCAGCGAGTAGCTCTTGCCGAACTCGTGGTACTTGTAGTCCGAGGTCGTCTCGATCAGGTCCACGCCGTGTTCCTCGCACCACCGGCGGATCGCGAAGGGCAGGTCCATGCTGATGGTGACGACCTTGACGTCGCTGCCGAGCTTCGCCGCCTCCTCGTTGAACCGGGCCGTCTGGCTGGCGCAGATCGGCGTGTCGATCGAGGGCACGACGTTGAGAACGACGACGTTGCCGGCGAAGTCCGAGAGGCGCAGGTCTTCCTCCATGGACTTCGAGACCCTGAAGTCGGGCGACTTGTCCCCGATTTCCACGGTTCCCTCGCCGACCAGGGTGATCGGCTTCCCCTTGTACGTTACGAGTCCTTCATGCGTCACCATGGGCGTTCGTCCTGTCGGAATGTGGTATCTTTCGAGCCAGCCGGATCATGCACGACCGGCGGGTCGTGGCAAGTCCGCAAGTCCCGCGCCGACCGGATTCGATTTGCCGACCGGTCCGTGCGGTGGTTGCCTGGAGGCCGACGGGAGTCGGCCGAAACGATGTTTATCCCCATCCAGATCCAGCCCCGCAAACCCGTCCGCGGGGAAGTCATGCGGGTGGCGAACGGTCTGACGCGCGCCGCCCTGGCCAATCTGGCGGGGGAGGGTCCGCCGTCGGAGGTGGACGTCCACGAGGCCCGCAAGACGCTGAAGCGGCTGCGGGCGCTGGCGCGGCTCGTTCGCGGGGCGATCGCCGAAACCGAGTTCCGAATCGCCGACCGCGCCTTTCGCGACGCGAAGAACGCCCTGGGCGGACTGCGCGACGCCAGGGTGCGCCTCGACGCGCTGGAGGAGTTGCGCGCCTCCGGGGACGCGACCTCCGCGAAGCTGGAGGCCCAGACCGCGGAGGTCCGCGAAAGCCTCCAGTCGAAGTTCCGCGAAACCGCCACCCGCCACGCCGACGACGGTCCGCGCATGGAGGAGGTGCGGCGCGCGCTGAAGGACCAGCGCGAGCGCATCGAACTGTGGGACCTGCCCAACGGCTTCGGCGCGTTCCGCCGCGGCCTCGAACGGACCTATCGCGGCGGCACCGCGGCGCTCGCCGTCTTTCTTCGCGAACCGACGGTGCACAACGGGCACGAACTGCGCAAACGCGTGAAGGACCTGATGTACCACGTCGAGATGCTCGAGCGCGGCTGGAAGCGGCCGCTCGCGGCGTACCGCAAGGAACTGGACACGCTTTCGGACTGGCTCGGCGGCGACCACGATCTCGCCGTCCTGGAGGAGAGCATCGGCGACCTTCGCGCGCCGGACCTCGCTTCGGCCATCCACCGCAGGGCGGACCGCCTTCGCAGCCGCGCGCTGCACCTGGGCGTCAAGGTCTACGCGCGCAAGCCGAAGGCCTTCGTTCGCGAAATCGCCGTCGCGTGGGAAATCGAACGGGGACGATAGAGGCGGCTTCGGCATCCGCGCCGGCGAACCGGAGACTCCGCTTCTGTTGAGCCACAAAGGGGAGCAGGTCATGCGTTGTCGGCACGTCCTTCGTTCCAGGAGAAACTCGAACAGCGCATGCTACTCCGGCTTGGCGAGTCGAGCTCGTACCGTTGGCCGACTGTGGAAGAGCGTCACGCGACTCCCATCGCTCCCGGTTTCGAATCCGAAAATCGTGTCATCGCCGGAAACGTCCAGTAGCTTGGGATGAAGCGATCTCCATAGTGGTCCTCCGGACAGTCCATAGCCCTCGATGCCACCGGTTTCCCCGGATTCGCGCGCTTCTCGCACCGCTTCCTCAAGCAGGCCCCCGTCAATGTCCGAACGGCCATCGCGACCAACCTCCACCAGCCAGAACGAACCGTCAGAAAGTCCGAACGTCAGAAATGAAGCTGTGAATGTATCGCCACACTCCAACCCGATTCGATCCTCTGTAACCGTGACATCGGATTCCTCGAAACCGAACGAAGCCACGCAATCCTGCATCGTGGCCCTGATCGCGGGTTCGGAGGCGAGAATGCGATCGTCCAGACTCAGGAGGATAAGATCGACAAGCGGCTGGCGGTGGTTCTTCTCCGAATACTCGTCTATTCTTCTCTCGCAGGCGGTGAATAGCCCCAGGCATGCGAGAACAATCATGCAACTCGCCAACTGACGTCGAAAGTCTGAAACCCCGATCTCCATCGTCTTCATCGCAGCGGCACCCCGTCCGAAGATGGTCGCCCGAAGAGAGAATGCAACCCGCTTCCTCTTCATGTGCCAGTCGGAAGTCGGGTCCTCGGCTCGGAATGATCGCTTCGTGGCCGGAAGTCAAGGGCCGGGGCCGATGGCCCCCCGTCGCGCGGAGAACCGAGCGCGGGAGGCTGGCGCCCCCACATCCCGGTTGCTGCTCTCCCGCGCCGGCCCGACGATGCCGGTGTACGCCGGAGGCGCGACCAATGACGGATCGTCCCGACCACGAACCCAGCGAACCCGAAAGCGACGACGCCGTGCCGGCGGTGCGGAGCGACGTCTCGTGGGACGCGATCATGGAGCGCGCCTCGACGGAGTCCGCCGCCCTTTCCCCCCCCGGGCCCAGGCGCTCCGCCCTGGTGCCGCCCTCCTGGAAGCCGTGGATTCGCGCGTCGATTCCCCTGCTGATCGTTCTCGCGTACCTGGGGTACAAGATCGCCGGCGGCATGGGAAACTCCGATGACGACGCGCCGGAAGTCGCGAATGCCGTCGCGCTCTCCGGCGTTCGCCCCCCCTCGGAGAACCTGAGCCTGGACCGCCGCACGGAGGAGTTCGTCGCGCGCCTCGAAGCGTTGCAGATGGCGGGCAACTGGAGCGGCGTGCGCAGCGAAATCCAGAACGCCGAGCCCTTTCTCACCGTTCATCCGACGGTCAAGGCGTTCGAAGTCGTCTCGCGCGTTCTGACCGGCGGCCACGCGACGCTCGACGAAATCCGCTCGCTGCGCCAGACGCTTTCGCGCGACCGCAAGCTCCGCCCCCTCGTCGATTACCTGAAGCTGGCGGAGGCGGAGCTGCGCTTTCGCGCATCCGTCAGCCCCGAAATGGCCATGCGCAATCTCGACGAGTTCCGCGAGCTGATCGGCACGCAGGAGAACCTGACCCGCGACGTGCTGGCGATCCATCTCAAGCTCGCCGAGCGCTTCGAGCGCCTGGCGGATGCCGAAGCGGAGGCGGCCGGCACCTTTCGCACCGACCGCTCGAAGCTCTCCACCGCGCGCAACTTCTATCAGCAGGCCCTGAAGTGGGTTACGACGCAGGACGGGTGGCAGAACCTGACGCCCGTCAGCGAGGGCAAGGCGTCGGTGCTGGCGGACCGGTTGCTGCTGAAACTTCGCGAAACCAACGGACGCTTTCACGGACCGGCGATGCCGTTTACCGACCGCGACAATTCGACGTGGACCGGCAAGAAGGGCGACCCGGTGCACGACACGCCGGGGGGCCGCTGGTGACGGGAGAAGACGATTCCGCCGGCGACGCGCTCCTGCCGTCGGCCGCTCCTCCGCCGGAGGTTCCGCCGGTCGTTCGCGACGACGGCGAGCTACAGCCCTGGGAGCTTGCGTTTCGCCTCGGGTCGCTGGCGGCCGCCGCCTTCTTCCTGGTCGAGGGCCAGGGCTCGCCGCTCGATCGCAGTCCGCTCTTTCTCGCCGCCGCCTTCGCCCTCTCCGCTCTCGCGGTCATCACCATGGCGATGCAGTGGCGCGTGCTCGGCGACTGGCGTCGCTGGACGCAACAGGTCGTGCTGCTCTCCCTGGCGTTCGTTCTGGTCGTTCCGGTCAGCGCCGCGCTCAACCCGCAGCTGGGCCAGAGCGCGCTGCCGGACGGAATGGAAACCGTCCTGCGCGAGACCATCGAGACGATCAACCGCATTCCCGGACTGAGCCTGGCGTGGGGACTGGTCCACGGCGTCATCGTGTTCCTCGTCACCGTGATGACGCTGATCGTCCTGGTGGCCCACAGCGGCCCCGCCCAGCGCGGCGGGATCGTCTTCGTCGGACTGCTGGTCGCGGGCGTCGGACTCTTCTTCCACCCCACGGCGGAAACGGTCGTCGGGCTGCTGCTGCTCGCGTACTTCCTGCGGGTGCAGTGGGAGACGGCGCTGCTGGTGCCCAGGCGTCTGCGCGAACATCTCTCGGCGGCGCAGTTGGACTACCTGCGGGAACTGGCGCGCGACGGCGCGCTCTCCACCGGCGAGACGAAGCTCTATCTGGAGGGCGACGCGCGGGCGTTTTCCGAGCTGCTCGACTACGGCCTGGTGGAGTTCGACACCATCGCGCGACAGGTCGTGCCCGGCAAGCGTCTGCTGCACGACCCCGCCGTCGCCGCGCTGGAGAAGGCCCTCGGCCACGTGCGGCGCGGGCTCTGGGTGCTGGCGGGCGTCGTGTACTTCGTGATGCCGGACCTGATCCCCGGCCCCATCGACGACATCGTGGTCATGGCCATCTGCGCCGGCGCGGGATTCAACTGGATCGGAGCGCTGTTCGGCAGACGGAAGTAGGGCGGGACGAAGGTGGCTTCGGCGTCCCGCCCAAGCAGACGCCATCCGTTCGGAGTGCATGGTCGAAGAGCGCGGTACGCAAGCCGCTCCGGGCGCGCGGCAAGAGCGGTACGCAGAGGCGCCGAGGGTGGAGGAGAATCGCAGAGAAGAGCATGTGTGGGGGGCGGCGCTGTTTGGATGTGTTCCCGGCTCTGCGCGCCTCTCCGTTTCTCGGCGCCTCTGCGTTGAAATCGCTTCTCCGCAGCGATGGGAAAGTGCAAAGCGCAAGGTCGCGGAGTGGGCCACGGGCCGCATCGATTCCCGAAACATCACTTCGCCGCATCGAGAACTCTCCGCGCTCTTTCCTGCAAGTCCTCCGAAGGACATTCGATTCCATCCGGGGAGAACGCGTCTCTGCAAAGCGACGACACTCCTTCTGAAGACAAGCTCAATGCGATCCTAGCCGACACTTCCGAATCATCGCTGTCCAAGAGAGAACAATAGCGATCCCGTGACTTCTCGGAATCGGCCCATAGCGCGATCGCGGCCATGTACGAACTGGTGCACTCATACCCAAAGTAATCGACTTGACCTATGATAAATACGAACTCTTGCTGTCGCACTATTTCAAGCAACATGTCGATTTGATCGTCCGTAAACTCTGCCTCCATCGTGCGGGACAATTCAAAGACCTTTTGCGAATGCTCTATGTACGGTTGTCCGATCCCCTCGATGAGGGCCAGTATCGCTTCGAACTCCTCTTCGCTGACCTCTGCCGACTCCCGCCCCTCTCTGCCCGCTCCGCATCCGATCAGGAGATACGCGACGAGCGACACCACGACTGCCTTGCACACGGTGAAACGATGAATGGACATGTTCGGCACCCCCTCGCTCGTGGCTCTGAAGCGTAAGACCACCCTTCATCCCAGACGATCCTGGCGAAGTGCCTGACGATGTCGAGGGGGTTCTTGTGTGCGTGGCAGGCAAAACCGTTCTCGCGACTACTCGTCGATTCGACCGAGGGCCCCGCTCTCGTTCTTCCAAGCCACCCTGCCCCGCTCTCCGTCCTCCACCCGCCACCCCTAACGATCTCTGTGCGCCTCTCCGTGTCTCTGCGCCTCTGCGTTGAAATCGCTTCTCCGCAGCGATGGGAAAGTGCCAAACGCAAAGTCGCGGAGTGGGCTGCGAGCCGCATCGATTTCCGAAACATCACTTGGCAGCTTCAAGAACTCTGCGTGCCTTTGCCTGCAAGCCCTCCGAAGGGCAGTCGACCCCCTTCGGGGACAACGCGTCTCTGCAAAGCGACCACGTCTTTTTTTCCAACAAGCTCCGCGCGATCCTGACCGACACTTCCGAATCGCCGCTGTCCAGAAGAGAACAGTAGCGATCCCGTGACTTCTCGGAATTGGCCCATAGCGCGATCGCGGCCAGGTACGAACTGGTGCACTCAACCCAAAGAACGTCGACTTGACCCTTGGTGACCAGGAACTCTTGCTGTCGCACGATTTCAAGCAAGACTTCGATCTGCTCGTCCGTAAATGCGGCTTCCATCACGCCGAACGATTCGAAGCCCTCTTGCGATTCGTGCAAGTACGGTTCTCCCGCCCTATCGAGAAAGGCCAGTAGCGCCTCAAACTCCTCTTCACTGACCTCTACCGACTCCCGCCCCTCTCTGCTCGCTCCGCATCCGATCAGGATAGACACGACGAGCGATACCACAGCTGCCTTGCACACGGTGAAACGATGAATGGACATGTTCGGCACCCCCTCGCTCGTGGCTCTGAAGCGTAAGACCCCCCTTCATCGCAGACGATCCTGGCGAAATGCCTGACGATGTCGAGGGGGTTCTTGTGTGCGTGGCAGGCAAAACCGTTCTCGCGACTACTCGTCGATTCGACCGAGGG
>JAJFLJ010000155.1 GCA_021772755.1 Candidatus Sumerlaeota bacterium | reverse complement strand
CCTCCCGCCTCGTCGTCGAGCCCGACCACGTCAGCGTGGCTTCGCCAAGGCAGGCGCGCACGATGGCCCCCGCGTCCGTGCCCCCGCGACCGGCGACATCGGCGATCAGACCGACCGCTGCCATTTGCGGGGCGGACCCGTTCGCGCCGGTCAGGTCCTCGAACGTCACGATCGCGTCGGCCTGCGGTTCCGCCCACGCGGCGGTTCGCACGAGCGAGCGCCGGATATCGCTGTCCCGCGCGCGAAGAAACCCCATCAGCATTTCCGGCCCGTCGAGCTTCCGCCAGGGCTCGGGCGCCCCCTTCCCCCAGCGCCCCGTGTCGCGTGTCCACCGCGCGAAGGACACGACGACATCGCGCAGATCGCGTCGCGTATGAAGAATGCGAAAGCCGTTCTCGCGCAGCAGCGGGGCTCGCACGGGGCTCAGATGCGAGACCGCGAAACAGCCGTCGGGCACGAGCGCGAGGGATTCCTCGATGGGGACGTCCTCCTCCAAACCCTCTTCCGCGCGGCTGCGCAGGACGTCTCCCTCCGCACGGTTATAGTCGGTGTAGCTGCCGCGCTTCAGGTGCAGACCGGAATCGCCCACGCCGAGTTCCCGCAGGATGCGGCCGGCAAGGTGCGTTCCGGACTTGGGAATGGAGCAGACGATGATTCGCATGGAGGACTTCGCAAGGCGCCTGGGACGGGAGAAGAACAGTCGGCGGTTTCTCCCTCGCAGCGCGGCCGGGCGCAAACGGAACGACTCCGGCGGTCGGGCCGCCGGAGTCGTCTGGTCGAACTCGGTCCGCGATCAAATGCGGAGTCAGGGGAAACTCGTCCCGCCGGGGAAGCGAAGGACGTTGCCCTGGCTGACGGTTCCGTTCGTCGGGTCGTAGCGGTTGTGCAGGTTGTAGCGCGAATTGGAGAGGAGATTCCCGCTGTCGTCGAAGATGCGGAAGTCGATGTCCGGACCGAGGCTGTAGAGCACCCAGCGCGTCGGGGTCAGTTCGGGGCTCGTCACCGGAGTATCGGCGCCGGTGCCGGTCAGATTCTGGTACTGGCCGACGGCGTCCGCCGGGACCATGCTGGGACGGTTGCGGTTCACTGTCAGGGAACCGGGCGTACCCTCCACCACGAAACCGGCCCGCTCGTAGTAGACCGGCGCCTTGATGCGAATACCGCTGTTGATGGGATGCTCGAAGGGATCGATGGGCAGCGACGTGAGATAGGAAATCGGCGAGGTCAGGCCGCCGGCGCGGATGTCGCCGTCCGCAGGTCCTCCGGGCGGAAGCCAGGGCTGGCCCGGCAGCATCAGCGCGTAGGGATACTTGACGTTGTCGACGGCGTAGGACTCCAGCGCCGTAGCCATGGTCCGCAGCGCGGCCTTGCCTGCGGAGACCTTCGCGCGGGTCTGCGCCTCCAGGAAATTGGGCACGGCGATCGCCGCAAGAATGGCGATGATCGCCACGACGATCAGCAGTTCGATCAATGTAAACGCGGTATTTCTCTTCATGGGGGGCTCCCTGGCCGCAGCGCGGCGGATTCTCCGGCGCTGGTATTTCAGGGGCAGGCCGCGCATACGTGGCGCAGCGCCCCTCCGACGCTCTTAGCCTCCCCTGGGATGGCTTCGATTTCCAGTGCGAAGTTGCCGACCGGCCCCGTTTGTCCGCAGACGGACACGGACGGAACGGCCGCTACGAGCCGGACGCCGGCTTCCGCCAGACCAGCCGGTCCAGGGAGAAACGCCCGGGCCCGCAAAGGAAGACGGCGACCGATGCGCCCAGGTAGACCGCCGCAAGCTCGCCCGCTCCGCCGAAGATGTCCCCGCTGTGGGCGATGAACGCGGCGACCGCCATCGTCGCGATCAGCTGGGTCGCGGCGAGCCGCGTCGCCAGACCGACGATCACCAGAAGCGAGCAGAAGAACTCGGCGAAGGTGGCGAGGCCAAGACTCGCCGTGACGCCGATACCGAACGGGTCGGGGAATCCGGCGGCGACCTTGTCGCCGAAGTTGCTCAGCTTGTCCCAGCCGTGGGAAACCATCATCAGGCCGCCGGTCGCGACGCGGAGCGCCAGAAGGCCGATGTCGTCGAGCAGCGCGCGGCGGCTCTCCGTCAGGAAACAGTCGCACTTTTTGAGTATTCTCTTCATCGGACAGGTCTCCGTCCTTGCAGGGCTGATTACATGAGCACTCAAATAATGTGCCAGGAAAACCTACCGCTTCGCCGCGGCGTCCGCCATGCGGCACAGCAGCCCCGCCTGGCGGTCGGAAAGCATCGAGAGCTGGCGCTCGTGAAGCTGGTCGATGGGGCGGTCGAGCTTCGCCACCAGCGCCAGTCCCGACGGCGTGAGCCGCACACGCACCACGCGCCGGTCGGCCGTGTCGCGCTGGCGCCGGACGAGACTGCGCTTTTCCAGCTTGTCGAGAACCCGCGTGAGGTCCGGCACGGGAGTCAGCATGCGCGATGCGATCTCCCCGCAGGGCAGCGGATCGCCTTTCGCGCCCCGCAGAATGCGGAGGATGTTGTACTGCGGGCCGGTGAGCTTCTCGGCGGCCAGCAGCCGGTCTGTCTCGCAGGCCAGCAGATCGGCCAGCCGGACGATGGCGAGATAGGCCTCCCGCCGGATGTTGGGTTTCGGTACGGCCATGAACGACTCCCCGCGATGTCGGGGGAGTCATTCGTTGAGGGCTCAGGCACCTGTCAAGCCCGCCGGACGCGTCGGCGTCACTCGCGCCAGCCCCGCGAGGCGTCCATGTTGCCCGACGGGGTGAGCCAGATGTTCTCGAACCCGGGGCGGACCACTGTGGCGAAGACGTGGTGGAAGAGCGGTGCGACGGCCGCCTCCTCCGCGACCAGCAGGCGCTCTGCGGCGATGTAGTGCTCGAGCCGCCTGGCGGGATCGGATTCGCTTCGCGCAGCCGCCAGGAGTTCGTCGTAGCGGTCGCTCCTCCAGCCGCCGTAGTTCTGCAGCGTGTCGGACTCGAAGTTCTCCAGAAAGGTCATGGGGTCGAGATAGTCGCCGTACCACGAGAGGCGCGTGAGCGCGAACTCGCCTGCGCGCATGCGGTTGACGACCTGGCCCCACTCCTGGTTGTCGAGATCGACTTCGACGCCGAGATCCGCCTTCCAGTTGGTCTGGAGCATCTCGCAGATGTCGCGGTTGATTCCTTCGGTGCTGTACATGAAGCCGACGCGGGGCGGCACGGGGTACTTCGACGCGGCAAGCTCGCGCTTCGCGCCGGCGACGGCCGCCTTGTGGTCCGAGGAATCGATCAGGCGCGGCGCGACGTCGCGATAGTCCTCTCCCCCGGGAAGCGTCATGCCGGGAGGAACCATGCCGAGAGCCGGCGTTTCGCCGCGGCGCGTGACGCGTTCGCAGAGCAGCGTCCTGTTGGCCGCGAGAGAGAACGCCCGCCGCGCACGGACGTCGTCGAAGGGGGGAACGCGCGTGTTGAAGATCAGGTACGTCGTGGCGAGGCACGGCAGTCGGCGAAACTCGGGGCGTTTGGTCCAGTACTCCGCCTCGCGGTTCGGAATCGAGATCACCATGTCGATGTCGCCGGCCTCGAACGCCGCGATTTCCGACGCGTCGTCCTCGATCTCGGTGAATACGATCCTCTCCAGCTTCACGTTCGCGGCGTCCCAGTACGATGGCCGCCGCGCCAGAACGATGCGTTCCTTCGGGCGGTTCTCCGCGAGAACGAAAGGTCCGTTGCCGACGAACGTCCCGGGCTCCACCCACCAGTCCTCTCCGGCCGACTCCACGGCCCCGCGGTGCAGCGGATGCCACGAGGGGTGGTTGGCGAGACTCGGGAAGAAGGGCGCGGGCGACACGAGGCGGATTTCGAGCGTGCGGTCGTCGGGCGCGCTGGCGCCGAAATTCGCGTCGTCCGCGCCATCCGAGTCGAAGAACTCGCGTCCGCCCCGCAGGAAATTGTAGACCATCATGGCGTACTGGGCCTTCGTCTCCGGCGTCAGAATGCGGCGCAGGGAATAGACGAAGTCCTCCGCCACGACGGGGTCTCCGTTCGACCACGTCAGGCCCTCCCGCAGATGAAACGTCCAGACGGTGTAGTCGTCGTTGTGTTCCCAGGATTCCGCGGCGCCTGGCAACGGCTGCATGTTCGCGTCGAGGCGCACGAGCGGCTCGAACAGGTGGTTGAGGACCTTGAACTCCGCGATGTCCCACGCCAGATTGGGATCGAGAGTCTTCGGCTCCGAGATGTTGACGCGGAAGACCTGCTCGACCGGTTTCGCGCCGACACCCTCCCTCGCGCGGTTCTCTCCGGAATCGCAGCCGCAGAGAACCGCAACGGCGAACGCGAAGACAGGGAAGAGACCCGGTGACCTCCTCATTCTCTCCATCCCGCGCGCGTGAGATCGACGCCGCTGAGAGGCGTCATGACCACTCCGTCCAGCTCCTCGCGCATCAGCACCGCCTCGACGTAGTCGTAGAGAGGAACGACGGCGACGTCCTCCTCGACCAAGAGTCGCTCGGCGTCGGCGAGATAGCCGATGCGCCGGTCCGGGTCCGTTTCGACGCGCGCCTTGTCCAGAAGCGACTTGAATTCCGGATTCGCGTAGCCTGAGTTGTTGAGTTCGCTCCCCGGCTCGAACGTGTCGAGGAACGTCATGGGGTCGAGATAGTCGCCGATCCATCCGCCACGCTTCATGTCGAAATCGTGGGTTCTCCCCCGCTGGAGATAGACGCCCCACTCCGTGTTCTCGAGCCGCATTTCGAGACCGAGATTCGTCTTGAAGACCGCATGAAGGGTTTCGGCGATGTCGCCGTGGGCCTCGCTCGTGTTGAAGAGATAGGAGACCTGGGGCACGGGGCGGGAGCTTCCGTATCCCGCCTCCGCGAGAATGCGCTTCGCGTCGGCGACGCGGTCCTCCAGAGGCCGCTGGTCGACCATCTCTCCGGCGACGTCGCGATAGTCCCGCCCGTCGGGCAGCAGGAGCCCGCGCGGAACGAAGCCCGTGGCGGGGCGCTCGCCGCGGCGCATGATGCGCTCGACGATGAGATCGCGGTTTACGACGAGCGAGACCGCGCGGCGGAGCGCCGGGTCGTCGAAGGGCGGCCGCGAAACGTTGAACACGAAGTAGTAGATGCCGAGCTTGGGCCCGACGAACGCGTCCGGCCGGCCGAGGAGTTCCTTCGCCTCGCGGTTCGGGATGGAGTTCGTGATGTCGATGTCGCCTGCCTCGTAGGCCGCGACCTCCGACTGCTCGCTCTCGATGAAACGGTAGACGATGCCGTCGAGACGGACGTTGCGGCGGTCCCAGTATGTGTCGGACTTCTCGAGAATGAAGCGGTCCTTCGGGCGGACCTCCACGAGTTCGAACGCGCCGTTGGAAACGATCGTGGCGGGGTCCGACCACCACGACGGGCCGTGGGTTTCGATGGTCTCCCGGTGCAGGGGGTACCAGCTGGTGTGGCTGGCGAGGCTGAGAAAGAAGGGCGTGGGGTCCTCGAGTTCGATGACGAGCGTGTGGTCGTCCTGGGCGCGGATTCCCAGCCGGGAATCGTCTTTGCCGCCGGCCCTGTAGAACTCCTCGCCCCCCTTGAGATAGCTATAGGCCATCATGGCGTACTCCGCCCCGGTGGCCGGCGTCACGATGCGGCGCACGGCGAAGACGAAGTCGTCGGCGACGACGGGATCGCCGTTCGTCCAGACGGCGTCGTGGCGCAGATGGAACGTCCATGTGCGATAGTCGTCGCTGTGCTCCCAGGACTCCGCGGCGGCGGGAACGGCGGAAAGATCGGTGTCGAGGCGCACGAGCGGCTCGAAGAGGTTCATGATGACCCGGTGTTCGGGAACGCCGTAGGAGATGTTGGAGTCAAGCGTCACGGGCTCGCCGCCCAGATTGACCCGCACGATGTTGTCGCGCGGCGCGATGGAACGGCCGGAAGAGCCCCCGGACCCGCGCTCGCCGCAGGCGGCGGCGGCAAGGACGAGAATGGCTGCGAAAGCGAATAGGAACGGACGCATCGGGACGACTCCCCCACCAGGTTGATCCAGCATCCCACCGGCGGGAAGCGCGGCTCAAGGACGGAAATCGGACGGCGGCTCATTCCTGTTGTGGCTAGCGGGTGGAACCGGCAGACGGAAGCGACCTTGGGAGAAGGTGCCAATGGGTTATCTGGCGGGATTCTTCGGCAGCATTCAGGGAATCGTCTCGCTCGCGCTGACGGTCGCGACGGTCGTCGATGCGATCCGCCACCGGCGCGGCTGGCTCTGGGTCTGGCTTGCGGTGTTCCTGCCGGTCGTCGGCCCCGCCATCTACCTCGTGAACTTCTATCTGATGGATTCGATGGGCTGGCGCCGCATCGCGGTGGCAATGCAACGCGACCGTCGGCTGAAGGAACTGCGGAATCTCGCGAAGATCCAGGACACCGCCGCCCTGCACCTGGAGATGGGCGAACTCTTCTTCGACAGGAAGGAGTACCGCCAGGCGGTCGAGAGCCTGAAGCGCGCACTGGACATCGACCCGGAACTGATGCGCGCGCACTACTTCGCCGGGCGCTCGCTGTTGCAGCTCGACCGGCCCGACGGCGCCATCGCGCATCTGGAGTACGTAACGGACTCGGACCCGCGCTATCTGTACGGCGAGGCCATGTTGGCGCTGGCGCGCGCATACCAGTCCGCCGGACGCGGGGACGAAGCCTTCGCCACCTGCGAACGGGCCCTCGAAACGACGGGTATCGCGGAAGCCGTCTGCCTGCATGCCGGGATGCTCGCGGAGCGGGGCGAGAGGGAAAGGGCGCGGGAACAACTCGAACGCCTGGTCCGCGAGGCGTCGGCATTTCCGCACTTCAAGCCGTCGCGGGACCGCAAGTGGATCGCCGAGGCGAAGAAGGCTCTCAAATCGCTGTAGCCGGAGGCCGGCCGCATGGAATTCACCCAGGAAGACGAAGGCGGGGTCTGCGTTCTGACGCCGATAACCCCCGACACGAAGGCGGGATGGACCGCGACGCTGAAGACGATGCGCAACCGCGTGAACGTGCTCACCGACAAGGGCGCGCGCAAGTTCCTCGTCGACATGACGAACGTGGACTTTCTCGACTCGACGGGAATCGGGACGCTGGTCGGCTGCCTTCAGCGGACGATGTCCGTCGACGGCGCGATCCTGTACTGCGGCTTCGGTCTCCGAACCGCCGAGACCCTGGCCGTGGTCAATCTGCTTCGAGTCGTTCCGACGCGCATCTCGAAGAAGGCGTCGCTCGCCGAGCTGGAGAAGACTCGCCCGGGAAAGGAAACGTGCCGGAAGCTTGCGGCGGCCAATCCGGGCATCGACGCCATTCGCGACGACTGGCAGAGAAGAGCCCCGAAGCCGGAGGACGACGAACCGGCGGGTGCGCAGGGCGGCGCGGCGGCGAAGTCCGAAGTCGGTGCCGACTCCCTGCGCGAGGACCGGCTTCGAGACAGTCTTCCGCCCGACCTGAGCGGGGACCTCGGGCTTTGGGTCGATGCGCTGGATGCGATGATGCGGGCGCGCGAGGTGTATTCGAAGGCTGGGCTGAAGTTCGACGTGGACATCTCCTTCAAGGAATTCATCGGGCGGCTCGCCGAAGCGCTGATCGACCGCCGCAGCGGCAATTAGGGACCCCGCCCCCCGTGCCGCGGCGAAATCGGACTTGTGGCGGGAGACCTTCTCCGTGCGATACTCCGCCATCGATGGAAGAGGGACATCGGACACCGGGAGGAAACCCGCCATGAAACGACTCGCCGCCGCCATCCGCGCCGCAGGAGCGCTCGCGCTTCTGGTTTCGCCGGTCTGCGCCGAAGAGGTTCTGCTGAAGAACGGCAGCCGCATCAGCGGCCTGATCACGAGCGAGAACGAAGACGTCGTCCGCCTCAACCGCCACGGCCAGGAAATCCTGCTGAAGCGCGGAGACATCGAGGAGATCGACCGCACGTCGCTGGGGTACTACGACGAGGAGTTCCAGATGGCCGCCTCGCGCCAGGACGAGGCGCGCCTCAAGCGCCTCTTCAACGCGATGCGCGTCCACGCGGAAGCGTCGATCCGCGAACACGGCGCCGCCCTGGAGGAACGCTACGGCGGTCTCTCGGCGGATGCCGCGTACAAGGGCGAGAACGTGGGCAGGCTCACGCTGCCGCAGCTGCGGGCGAAGTTCCGCGAGTCGGCGGACAGACTGCGGTGGGACGAGACGATTCTCTACGGCCGCGAGCTGCTGCGCCGCGGCGAACGCGACGCGACGTTCGTGTCCACGCTGCTGGAGGCGTTTCGCTCCTCGCGCAAGCAGACGCATTTCCTGATCATGGACGCCTTCCGCCTGATGGAGCAGACGAACCAGGAGGACATGCGCGTCGCGCAGGTCTACCTGCTCAGCTCCCTGGAGGAGCGGATGCTCGAGCTCTGGAATCCGGAGCGCCCCACGCGCACGGACTCCGAGGTCAACGCGCTGATGATCGTGCGCGGGCTGCTCATCAACCTCGACAAGATCGCGCCCGCCGACTCGCCCTGGCGAGAAACGGCGGAGGACACGATCCGCACGTTCGTCATGGCGGAGTCGTGGGACCTGGCGATTTCGCGGATCGACGATCTCTACACGCTGCTGATCTTCGCCAACGCGTCGCGGGCGAGCACGGAGATGACGCCGCTCTTCCGCTACTTCGCCCTCCTGAAGGAGCCGGACATTCTGACCGCCGACACGTCGGACCCGCTGCTGGCGGATTCCGTCCGCGAGGCCCGCGGCGTCTACATCTATACGGTCAGCGGGATCGTTCCCCTGCCCAGGGAGAAGCTCTGGTCCTCGGCGCGCGACCTAGCCATCATCGGATCGACGAAGCCGCCCTCCGCGTCGGAGATCGTCGCGGAGGTCTTCCGCTACACCCCGCAGAGCCGACACCTGGAACTTTCCATGGCGTACGAGGAGCTGCTCGTTCCCGAGGCCCTGCGAGGACTCGACAAGGGCGACGGGCTCGGTCACGGTCTGCGCTACATCGCCACGGCGCGAAGCGGCAACGAGTTCGACCGCGTGAAGACATGGACGGCGTACGAGGCGCTCGCCTCGTTTCGCGCGACGAAGGACTCCGACGGCACCACGGCGATTCCCGACACGTCGGCGGTTCTCGCCGCGATGTTCTCGGTCACGTCCCCCTTCGAACAGGAGAAGATCTGCCTGCTCTACGACGACCGTCTGATCTCCGCCGCGATGGAGGGCGCTGACAACGGCGAGGGACTCCGCCGCGCCGTGACGCTGATCGCGTCGCGAAGGGCCGGAGACACATCGAAGCCCGAGGACAAGTGGGCGGCATTTCGCGCCCTGGCGAGCCTGAACCGTCTCGCAGCCGGAATGGACCCCACGGCACCGCTCTCGGCGTCGGACGTCCTGCAGGCGGCGTTTCTCGTCTGCCCCGAACAGGGCCGGCTGCGTCTCTGCATGCTGTTCGAAGGCCGTCTGACGGAAGCGGCGCTGACTCCCGCCGACCAGGGCTCCGCACTGCTGGCGAGCATTCGCATGATCGCCCGCCAGCGGGCCGACGACCTCTCCGATGCCGGCGCGTCGTGGCGCGCCTTCACCGCCCTGGCGGCCGTCAGCAACGACTACCCCGTCGAGCCGGGAGCGGCCGTCGAGCCGCCGACGGAAGACGTCTTCGCGACGATCTTTCGCGAGGTGCCCGAGGACCGCCACGGCGACATCGCGTCGCGTTTCGAGGACACGCTGGTAAACGCCGTCGTCGCCGCAGGCGAACGCGGGCCGGGACTCGAACGCGCCGCGAACAGCCTCGCCCTTCAGCGTCTGCGCAATCCCGCCGACCCGATGGGAGGCTGGCGCGCGTTCGAACTCGTCGCCGTTCTCGAATCGGGCCGAAAGGTCTCCTCCAGCCAGGTCATGGAGGCGATGGACGATGCCGCCGGGAATTCCGTGTGGCTTCTGGGCAGCGCGGTGAAGATCGCCGCGTCGCGCTACGGCGAGGCGGAACGCGGATCGAACGCGGTGTACAACGACTTCAAGCGCA
>JAJFLJ010000154.1 GCA_021772755.1 Candidatus Sumerlaeota bacterium | reverse complement strand
GCGCGAAGTTCGCCGCCGAAAAACCGACCAGCCCGGTCCCCCAGCCCCCCAGGAACGCGAAGACGGTCGCGTGCGCGACGCCTCCCGCCACGATCGCCGCCAGAATCAGCATCGTGAACCGCCGCCCCCCCATCGCCCGCTCGACGAGGCCGCTGAAGAAGAATACGCCGATCAGATTGAAGATCAGGTGGGACAACCCGCCGTGCAGGAATCCGTACGTTACGAACTCCCAAAGGAAGAAGTGCCGGAAGACCCCCTGCGGCGAGAGCGCCAGCGCCCCCACGACGGCCGGCGCGACCTTGGTCAGCAGCGCCTGAAGCACGAACATCGCGACGATCGCGATGAAGAACCGCTTCGTTACCGGCGGCATGTAGGCATCGACGACGTCACGCATGGGCGGTCTCCGTTTCCTCTTCGGTCAGCGCAACCTTCGCGCCCATCCGACGAAGCGTCTCGAACCAGAGTGGAAACGATTTCGCCACGTGTTCCGCGCCGCGAATCGAGAGCCCGCCGCGACACCGCATCGCCATGACGCTCAACAACATGATGACGCGGTGGTCGCCGCGCCCGTCGACCGCGATACCGCCGCCGAACCCGTCCGGGCAGCCGGTCACGCGAATCGTCCGGGGCGCGTCGCCGGGCTCCCACGTCGCCTCTCCCCCGCCGGTCGCGAAGATTCCGCGCATCTCGGCGATCGGTTCGCGCACGCGGTCGCATTCCTTGTACTGAAGATTCGCGATGCCGGTGAACACCGTTTCGCCCTCGCCGAGGGACGCCGCCCCCATCATCGCGGGCACCGCATCCGTGCACGTGTCGCCGTCGATCTCGCCGCGGCCCAGTCTCTCCGGCGAGGAGAAGATCAGCGCGCCCTCCTTCCACTCCGCCGTGCAACCCATCTGGCGGTACAGATCGAGGCACCGCCGCTCGCCCTGTTCGTCGTCCCGCAGTCGCGACAGACGAATCGACGAACGCGGCACCACCGCCGCCGCCGCGAGAATCGCCGCCGTCCCGGGCCAGTCGCCGTTCACCGACCACTCGCGCGCCTTGTACTTCTGCCCGGGCCGCACGACGAAGCTCATCAGGTCGTCCGCCGCCTCCACCGAAACGCCGCCGTCCGCGAGAACCGCGAGCGTCGTGCGAATCAGCGGCTTGCTCTTCAGATCGTCGACGACCTCGATGCGAACGCATTCGTCCAGCAGCGGCGCCATGAACAGAAGCGCCGAAAGGAACTGGCTGCTGACGGCGCCGGAAATCCGCACGGGTACGGGATCGCCGGGCTTCATGCCCTCGCGCTCGCGACGCGCCCCGAGGTGAGCGCCGATCCGCGACCGCCCGCCCGCCATCCGAATCGGCAGCGTCCCCCCCTCTCCCATCGCTTCGCAGACGACGCCCAGCTGCGCGAACGCGTCGAGCAGGTCTCGGTTCGGTCGCGTGCCGAGCGAATGCTTGTAGTGCGCGGTGTCGAAAGCCACGCCGCCTTCGATGACCGCACCGACGCCCAGCAGCAGACGCAGCACCGCGCCGGCGTTGTCGGGGTCGATCGGCTTCTCCGGCGAATCCACGCGCGGGTTTCCGCCGAAGCCCTCGATCTCCAGGCGGTCGATGCGCGTGGCGTTCCCAACGCAGAACTCCAGCTCGGCGCCGCTCTCGTCGCGCGCGACGATCGTCGCGCCCAGTCGGCGACAGCACCGCACCAGCGCTGCGGCATCGTCCTGGATCGCCGGCTTGTGAACGACCGAACGCCCTTCCGCCAGGCAACTGGCCAGAACGTACCGCGTCGTGTAGTTCTTCGAGGAAGGCGGCTCGATGTCGCCGCGCAGTGGTTCGTGCTGGAACTGAAGAGTCGCGATCATGGTTCGCCCACTGAACGCGGCGCCGGCGCGGACGTCAACGGCTGGCTGTCCGGCAGCGCACCCGGCGGCAGGCCGTCGAACAGATACACCAGCGGCGGACTGCTCCCCGCCGGGTCCGCCCCGGCGGGCCACCAGGCAAGGGGTTCGCGCTCCGCCGCGTACCACCACTCGCTTCGCCCCCAGAACCCGTGCCGGTTCTGCAGAAGATGCGCGTCGTAGGGCGGCTCCGCGCCGAACTCGAACCGCTCCGGAATCGTCCCCCACTCCTTCTGAATCTCCAGCACCGCGCCGTGCATCGCCAGCGGGCGAATGGAGACCGGCCCCTCGGGAAAGAGCTCCGCAAGATCGCCGAGCACCTCCGCCGTCACCCCCTCGTTCCAGTACGTCACCTCGAACGCGAACTCATGCGGTCCCGAAGCCGCCAGCCACCGCGCGGGAAGATTGTAGAACCCCAGCCCCCGCCCCGTCCCGGAGGCGAACTCCACGACCAGCAGCGCCGCACCGGCGAGTGGAACCCACCGTCGCGCGATCGCCGGGAGCCCGCGCCCGGCGTGCAGCCCCGCGAGAATCGTCGCCGGAGCGAACGCCGGCAGGAACAGCCTCAGTCCGTCGTACTTCGGCGTGGACGGCAGAATCTGCGCGGCGAACGGTCCCGCGACCAGAAGCGCCAGCAGCAACTCCGCCGAACCGATTCTAAGGCGCGTCGTCCGCGCAAGACCGGCCACACCCGCGACCGCGAAGCCGAGCCACGCCAGCGGGCTCGCGACGAGCGTCATCGCCAGCGGATAGTGCCACGGAACGCGCGGCGCTCCCTCGGGGAAATTCCACCGCTTGCCGAGGTACCAGACCCCCTGGTGGCTGTGATCGCGAACGAACCGCCCGTATTCCGCGAGGCGCGCGAACGTGTCGTCCCACATCCAGGGCCAGACGAGCAGCGCTACCGCAGGCGCGATGCAGAGAACGACGAGTCCCTCCAGGACGTCCCGTTTCCACACCGCCGTCCGCTCCGCGCGCTTCGGCGCGACCCACGCCCGCATCGCGTACCAGAGCGCCACGCCCGTCAGAAAGATCAGCGCGTTGACCTTCGTCGCCAGTGCCAGACCGGCGAGAACCGCCAGCGCGGGAACGCGCCACCGCGCGCGTTTCGACTCCAGCGCCACCGCGACGAACGCCACGATCAGAAACACCATCGGCGTTTCCGAAGCCGCGAAGTGCCCGTGCCCGAAGAGTCTTGGGTGCAGTCCGTATGCGAACGCCGTCAGCAGCCCGGCGCGCAGGCTTCTCCGCCGCGCGACGATCCACGCGATCAGCGCCACGGTCGCTCCGAACAGAAACGCGCCGGGAAGCCGCAGCGCGAAGAGCTTCCACTGCGGGGGGACCCCCCGAACCATGAGCGAACCGGCGGCGCCGATCCACTTCGTCACCGGCGGCAGCTCGTGGATTTCGCTCCAGCCGTCGCGAATGCCTTCGCTCGAAAGCGCGTCGCCGGGATGCGAAAGCAGCAGACCGGTCCACTGCCGCGCGTCCTCGTACGCCGGATAGTAGTACCCCTCGTCCCAGCACATGCCATAGTCGCGCTGCGTCACCAGCAGCAGCGCCACGAACAGCAGACCCGCCACCGCGCACCACGCTACGCGATCGGATCGTTCCTCGAC
>JAJFLJ010000153.1 GCA_021772755.1 Candidatus Sumerlaeota bacterium | reverse complement strand
GTCGATTTCGATGTCGTGTCCGCCCGCGAGGGAATCGGGCCCGGCCGGAAGCGTCGTCACCGCCGCGTTCCCCACCAGGTCCTCCATGATTCCGCCGTTCGCGTTGTACGCCAGCGCATCGAGGTCGGCTACGTTTTCCGTCGGACCGACGGTGTAGAGAAACCTCTGAACCGCGGTGCCGGAGCCCGCGAACCAGGTGGCGGTGGCTCCGGTGTTCAGGTCGAGCGTCGGCGTTCCGCCGGACGTGTCCACGAGAACCGATTCGTCGAAGACCAGGCGCACTTCGATCTGCTCTGTCGCGCGGTAGGCGCCGTCGGAGCTGTTCGTCGCGACGCGAAGAACCGAGGGCGCCACCAGGTCGGCGGGCGGCGGCGAGAAGAGGACGTGAACGCGGCCCTCGCGGCCCGTGCCGATGCTTGCCGTGCGCGAACCGATCACGATGTCCGGCGCGCCGTCCCCGTTGATGTCGCCACCCATCGAGAGCACGCTGCCGGATTCGTCGCCGCCGGAGGGCGCGCCGTTCTCGCCGCGAATCTCCGCGCCGTTGGTGCCGTTCAGCGTCGCCGGATCGAAGTCGCCTCCGGAAAAGACGGCACTCGTCCCATAGATCAGGTAGGACGCTCCCGAGGAGACGCCGTTGGCGTCGTCGAGCGGCGCCCCCACGATCAGGTCCGGAATGCCGTCGTCGTCGATGTCGGCGCCTCCCGCCACGGCGAACCCCGTGCGGTCGATCGCGTCGATGCCGCTGACCGCGAAACCGTGGATGCCGTTGAAGGAGTTCGGGTTGAACCGGCCGCCGGAGAGCGGATCGGCCGCCACTCCCGTACCGAAGTCCGCGTTCCCGTAGACGACGTAGGCGTAGCCCTCGCGCTGGCCCACGACGCCCGTGTTGTCCGCTTCGGGGCCGCCGATGGCGAAGTCCGCGATCCCGTCGTCGTCGAAGTCGCCGATCGCGGCGACGCTTCGCCCCATCGCGTCCGCATCGCGCACGCCGTCCACGACGAATCCGTTCGTGCCGTCCAGACCCGCGAGCGCGAACGTCGAGCCGCCGGCCAGCGGATCGCCTGCGCTGCCCGTGCCGAACTCCGTCGTTCCGAAGATCACATAGGCCTCGCCCCGGTTGTTTCCGCTTCCGTCGGCCAGATACGTTCCGATCAGCAGGTCGTCGACTCCGTCGCCGTTGACGTCGCCCGCGCGCGAGACGCTGAACCCCGCGCCGTCCAGCGGATCGATGCCGTCGATCACGAAACCGTTGTCGCCATCGACGTTCCGCAGGTCGAACCGCCCGCCGGTCAGCGGGTCGCCGGGCGAACCCGTTCCGATCTCCGTCGAACCGAAGACCACCCACGCGCGCCCGGCGTCCACGTTCGTCGTGTCCGCGAAGAAGCTTCCGATCACGATGTCGTCGGTTCCGTCGCCATTGATGTCGCCCGCGCCGTCCAGGGAAAACCCGGAGCGGTCGCCGGAGTAGGCGCCGTCGATCTGAAAGCCCCGACTGCCGGAAACGGCGGCGGCACTCATCAGGGAAAAACCGTTCAGCGGATCGCCGGGCGTTCCGAGACCGAATTCCGGGTTCCCGAAGATCACCGTCGTCCGCCCCGCATTGGTGCGCCCGCTGCGCGTGACGTTTCGCGAACCGACCATGATGTCGTCGAACCCGTCGCCGTCGATGTCGAAGTCGCCGGCCACCGCTCCACCGGTCGCGTGACCGGGACTCGCGCCGAGAATCGAAAACCCGTTCGCGCCGTTCAACCCCGCCAGATCGAAGTTCCCGCTGCCGTCGAGCGGATCGGCGGACGTCCCGGTTCCCATCGCCGCGGAACCGAAGACGACGTACGCCTGGCCCGAACCCGCCCCGTTGGGATCCGCGTACGGCGCGCCCATGATGACGTCGCCAAGTCCGTCGCCGTTGAGATCGCCGGCGTAGGCCGCGTCGGTGCCAAGGAAGTCGAATGCCGCCAGACCGTCGACGCGAAACCCGTCGGGGCCGGAAAGCGTGGAGAGCTCGAAGGGGTTGGAACCAAGCTGCGCCCGACCGGCGGACGGCGCCAGCAGCCCCGCCGCGACCGCAAGGGCCGCGAGGGCCGGTGCGTGGCGTGTGGACGGTCTGCGGAAGGGCGAAATCGGTCTCATTGGGGGTCCCGGGGAGAGGCTCAAGCCCCCCGATTGGACCGTACGCCCGTTCCCCCGACAAGCGGAATGGCGAAACGTGCGGGAGCGGACCTCAGCCGCGCTGCTCGATGTCCGCCAGGAACTTCTCCGCCTCCGCGATGGAGGCCTCCATGTCGGCGATGAGCGCCGCGACGTCGCTCTCGATCACCGAGAGTTCGCCCTCCAGGGAGGCGACCGCCTGGGCGTTCAGGTTGTGCTTCAGGAAGAGCACCTGGTCGTGAAACGCCAGCAGCACGGGGTCCATCTTCTGCGACGCGCGGTTCATGGCGCCGATCATGTTCCCGTACCGCCGCTTCGTCTCCGCCAGGGAACGCTCGCTCGACTGGCGAAGCGACGCGTTGCGGTACTGATCCAGTTCGCTCTCCCATTCGGAGAAGAGGGCGCCTGCGACGTCCTCGATGGACTCGATGCGGTCGCGCACGCGTTTCGCCCGCGACTCGCAGTCCTCGTACTCCCCGTTCAGGCTGCGGTACTGCTTCTCCAGGTCGCCGCCGTCGTACGCGATCACCGACTGGAACCGGTCGAGCGCCGACACGAACTGCTCCTTCGCCTTCTCCTGGTCCTCCCGGGCGTCCTCGATCCGGTCCACCAGGATCTCCCGCTTCTCCTTCCCGAACTTCTCCATCGTGTTGTAGTACAGCGTGCTGCACCCCGAGAGCGCGAAGGACGCGATCAGCAGGACGGCGAGCGAAAGACGAGGGAACATGGGCGGGTTTCTCCTGAATGTCCGACAACGGAAGGGCGCGCCCCGTTCCGGGTCACGGGGAAACTTCCCGCCCCCGCCCGGGCTTGACCCCCGCACCGGGGGAGCAGGACCATGCCGCAGTCATTCGAAGGTGTGCACCCCCGTATGGAACTGTACCTTCTCCAGCATGGTCTGACAGACTGGAATGCCAAACGCTGGTCCCAGGGCCATGTGGACGTACCCCTCAACGAAACCGGGCGGGCTCAGGCCGAAGCGCTCGCCGACCGGCTGGGGAAGGTGGCCTTCGACGCGATCTACGCCAGCGACATGAGCCGCACCGCAGAGAGCGTGGCCCCCCTGGCGAACCGTCTCGGGCTGGAGATCCGCCGGGACTGGCGGCTTCGCGAGGGCCGTTGGCCCCACCAGCGGAAGAATCGCGGAGACCATGCGGTACTGCCCTTCTTCGTCAGCGAAGAAACCCACGAAGACGTCCTGCGCCGCCTGGTCCGGTTTCTCGACGAACTCGTCCGCGACCACCCCGGCGACCAGCGCATCCTCGTCATGACCCACGGGTCGGTTCTGACGCGGCTGATCTTCCATCTCGAACAGTTCTCGGACTGGCCCTTTCCTCCCGCGCGCATGCAGAAGATGGCGGTGAACGTGCTGCGAACCACCCCAACCGGCGGCTGGGAGGCGGTTGTCTTCAACGGCGACGAGCATCTGACCAGGAACGGACTCGCAATCGGGCGCACCAGCCGCCTTCGCCGCCGCCGCCTGATCGCCTGGAGCGCGGGAGTCGCGGCCCGGACGATTCTCCCCACAGCCCTGCACCCTTCCGCCCAGCGCCTCGTGCGGGCACTCGTCGACAAGGACCGCAAACTGGCCGAGAACCCCTACCAGGACATGCGGAATATGGTCCCGGATGCCGAATCCCCCGTCGGTCCCGACTCGCTGGAGCCCGCAGGCGCCCAGCCCACCGAGTAGTTCCGCCACCCTTCCAAGTACAGTTTCGCCGCAATGCCTCCGCACAGTTCCGCACTGTACCTCTCTGCGCACCGATCATTCCCCACACGCTGCATCTTGTCAGACGAACGGTCTTGTGAGAGGGTCTCTCCGAATTCGTCAGGAGGCACAGAGCCATGACCCGATCGTCGAAGAGCAGTTCCCCCACCATCATCCCCGCCTGGGTGCGCCGTGCGGAGACCCGCGCCTGGCGGTGGCACCGCGGCGGAGGCCTCGTCATCGGCCTCGCCTTCCTCTGGTATATGGCGTCGGGCACGTTGGTCGAAGTCCGCAGGCTGGCGGCTCGCATGCGGCCGGCGCCCGTCGCTCCCCCCAGCGGCAGTCACTGCTGCCGCTGACGGGCGTCGCGGTCGCGGCGGACGAGTTCCAGGTTCGCCGCGGCCAGTTCGTTCTCGGGGCGGATTTCCAGTTCGTCCTCCAGAAGCCGCACGGCTTCGTCGAACCGGCCCGCCACGGCCCGCAGAATTGCGAGATTCACGCGCGCGTCCTGCACGTACCGATAGTTGACGATGGCCTCCTCGTAGAACGCGGCGGCCTGTTCGGTGTCGCCCCTTTCCTCGCTGAGGAAACCCAGCGCCACGCGCGTTTCGGGGTGTTCCGGCGCCCAAAGCAGACTCTGGCGGTACGCGGCGACGGCTTCGTCGTTCATGCCGCGCAGACGAAAGAACCCTCCGCGTTTCAGATAGAGGTACGCCCAGGCTTCGCGTTCGAGACGGTGGATGCGGCGTTCCGGATCGTGGACGGGATAGTAGTGGGGATGATCGGCGTCGAATTCGGCTTCCGCCACGCGAATCTCGTCGATGGTCGTCTCGTGCTCCATCACCTCGACGAGAAACCCGCGAGGCAGGACGTAGCGTTCGTCTCCGCCTGACTTGCCGGGGTTGAAATCCGTATAGAGCGGCTTGCGGACGAGCGCGCCCGGATCGACCGCTTCGAGCGCCAGAGGCTGGCGCGTTCGGTCGCCGACTTCGCGCGCGATGTAGCCCGCCAGCGACGGCCACCCCCACTCGCCGGTCTCCCGCGCGGCGGCGACCTCCGTGCCCAGCGTCGTCATCTTGTAGGCGAAGAACCGATCCGGCTTCTCCGGCAGCGCATAGTGCTCGTAGGCCATCATGTGACTGAGGTTGTCCGACGCGAGCAGCAGATAGCAGTCCTGCGGCACGCCCGACAGCACGGTTTCGACGTAGCGCCGAGGCGCATCCCAGCCCCGCAACGACTGGTTGCGAAGCTCCACCGCCCCGCCCAGCGCCAGCATCGCCATGACCGCCGCAGCGACGGCGCGCGACGCCCGTTCGCCAACGCGCTCCAGCAGCGCGGACACGCCGACGCCGGCCGCCAGAGCTCCGCACGCGTACAGCGGAATGTGCCAGTCGATCACGCCGTAGAGCCGGATGTACTGGATGTCGAGAGACGCCTGGCCCATGTGGGCGAACAGCATTCCGAAGGCGTACGGAACCGCGATGGCCAGCAACAGCGCGAGCGCCGCGCGGGCACGCATCGCCATGACCGCGACGCCGGCCACCGCCAGCAAGAAGCCGGCGATGCCCAGCTCTCCGAGCGGGTCGTACGTCAGCAGCCACTCGCCGACGTATCCGCCGGGCGCATCGGAAAGCGAACGGCGCTCCCAGTTCTTGCGCGCGACCGCCGCGAGAAACCCCTCCAGCGTCTCGGGGTTGCCCCAGTCCATGATCGGGTTGGCGGCGCTGCGGAGCGGCAGCCAAAGAAAGACGAGCAGTCCGCACAGCGTGCCAAGCCCCGCGAGAAGATTCAGCCGCAGCAGTCCGCCGCACCGTTCGCGCAGCGGCGCGTCCCCGCGAAGCGCAGCGAAGCAAAGCGCCAGAAACACCGGCAGACCGAGCGCGATCTGGCTGAGATGGTTGCCGATCGCGAGGCCCGCGCAAAGTCCGACGCCCCACGCGAGCCAGCCGCGCCGCGCGCCGGCGGAAGCGCTCCACATCGCCGTGGCGAGAATCGCCATCGCGACTTCCAGCAGCGTCATCTGCGTGTATTGCTCGGTCATGAGCGACTGTTCCAGCCATCCGCTCGAATTCAGCAGAACGAGCGCCGGCGCGACTCCCGCCGCGACGTGATGCCAGCCGGGCGCCGACGGACGCAGACGCCGCGACCACATCGCCGCCAGCACGGCGCACGCGCCCAGACAGAGCGCACCGTTGAAGGCCGCGAAGAGATTCGTACCGAGAGCGGGGTTGTCGCGAAAGCCCAGCAGGTTCACCCAAAGCGTGGCGAACAGCGTCCACGTCGGCGCGCCGGGGGGATGGGGAATTCCGCCGGTGCGCGCCGCCAGGGCGAACTCGCCGCTGTCGTGGAACGCGAGGCCGGGCGCGGCGTTCCATGCGAAGATCAGAAAGCCGGCGCCGAAGACGGCGAGTGGCGTCAGGATCCGCGAACGGTCGCGAAGAATCACGTACGCGCTTTCAGTTGGCGGGCGGAACGTCGTCCGCAGCGAGCGGCCCGAAGTCCGACGCCGCGCAGTTGTCGCGCACCTGGCTGAACGTCTTGGCGCCGGGAATCGCCGTGTGACACGCCGGGTGCGTGATGCAGAATCGCAGACTGACCTGCGCCTTCGTCTGCTCGGGGTACCTGAAGTACAGGTCCTGCATTCCCTCCCACCGCTCCAGGTAGGATTGCAGCTTCTCCGGCGAGAGATTGAACCGGCGGTGGTCGTCCTCGCCGAACTTCGTCTCGCGGTGGAACTTGCCCGCCAGGAATCCGAACAGGATCGGAATCCTCACGATGACGCCGGTGCCGTATTCGAGGGCCTTGGGAAAGAGAACCTTCTCCGCCTCGCGCTCCAGCAGGTTGTACCGCACCTGGATGACGTCGACCAGTTCGTGGTGGCGGTCCAGAAGGAACGCCTGGTCCGTTTCCTGGAACGACTGCACGCTCCACCCCGCGTGGCGGATCTTGCCCTGCTGCTTCAGCGTCGCGAGCGCCTCCCACGGGTCGTCGCGGTCGAGCAGTTCCGTCGAGGGGCTGTGCAGCTGGAGGATGTCGATGCAGTCCACGCCGAGGCGCTTCAGGCTCTGCTCGCACGCGAAGACGATGTAGTCCTTGTCGGTGTTGGACTTGATCGGGCCGTAGCCCTCGTCGTCGTCGGACTTCGCGTTGTAGAAGTCGTTGCCGGCCTTGGTGGCGATAACGGCGTTCTTCGCGCCGCCGCGCTCGCGAAGGACCTCCGCGACGAGCTTCTCCGAATGCCCGCGACCGTAGTTGTCCGCCGTGTCGATCAGCGTCGCGCCCATGTCGAGCGCCTCGTGCAGCGCGCGGCGGCTGACCTCGTCGTCCGTCGCGCCCCAGTCCATGCCGCTGATTCCCCACGAACCGAACCCCATCGTGGACACCATCGGGCCGCGCTTGCCGAGCTGCGTGTACTTCATCGGGTTTCGACCTTCCTGCCGTTCAGGTTGATGTCTTCGCGGCGACGACGCTCCCTCTCACTTCCCCGCGCTCCCCCGGTGGCCGGGTCCGTACACCGGTCCGCCGGGAAGCGCACCCGTCACTTCGTCGTTCCGGACGACCGTTTCGCCGTTCACCATCACGATGTCGAACCCCGTGGCGTACGCGTGAGGCGCCTCGAACGTCGCGTTGTCGATGACGGTCCCGGGGTCGAAGACGACGATGTCCGCCACGTATCCGGGCCGAAGCAGCCCGCGATCCGCGAAACGGAACGCCGTCGCCGGAAGCGAGGTCATCTTGCGGACCGCGTCTTCGAGGCCGATCACGTTCTCGTCGCGCACGTAGCGTCCCAGCACGCGCGCGTTGGTTCCATAGCCCCTCGGGTGCGGATGGCCGCTCTGGAAGCGGCGAATGCCGCTGTCGCTCGCAACCGAGACCAGAGGCGAGCGCATGATGTTGCGCACCTGCTCCTCCGGCATGGTGTGATAGACGCCGCTGCCGCCGCCGGCCTTCTGGATTTCGATCAGCGCCAGGAACTGGTCGTTCATCGTGACCTCCGGCCACTCCGAGCGGGGGACCGCCTCGAAGTCGGTGTCGGCGCCGCGCTCTGCCCGCAGTCTGAAGATCTGCGCCGCCTCCTTCAGGTTGTAGCCCTGCAGCTCGGGAAAGCCCCGGCTCGTCGCGATCACCGCGAAACTCATGTCCTTGCGCAGACGCTTCTCGCTGTGATGCTCGTGCATCTCGCGAAGCAGCCGCCCGACGACTTCCGGATCGTCGAGCTTCTTGCGCGCCTCCGCCGGCCCGTCCTCGAACAGCCAGTCCATGAACAGCGCGCTCAGACCCGTGTTCGACGCGCTGTACGGATACTGGTCGAGCCACACCTCCTGGCCCGCCTCGCGCGCTGCGTAGACCGCCCCGAGGGAAACGTCGCTGCCACCCATCGACTGGACGGCGTCGGCCGGCATCTTGAAGTGCGAAATCTCCACGCGGCTGCCCGACTCGCGCCCCACGTGCAGCGCCTCCTCGATCGCGCTCAGGATGTTCTGGCCCTCGCTGCGCATGTGCGTCGCGTAGATGCCGCCATGCCGGCCGGCGACCTTCTGGAACTCGACGATCTCCGACGTGTCGCTCCACTGGCCCGGCGAGTAGATCAGCCCCGTGCTCATGCCGACGGCGCCGTCCAGCATCGCCTCCTCCATCAGCGCCCTGCCCCGGTCCATCTCCTCCGGCGTCAGGTCGCGCTTCACGCTCCCCTTCAACTGCCGCAGAATCGTGTTATGCCCGTAGAGCGTCGCGACATTGAGCGCCGCGCCCGTCTCCTCCACCGCCGCGAAGTACGCGCCGACGTCCTCCACCCCCGACCCGCAGTTGCCCACCACGATCGTCGTCACGCCGTCGCGGATGAAGTTGTCCGCCGTCGGAATCTCCAGCATCGTCTCGTCCGCGTGGGAATGGACGTCGATGAACCCGGGTGCCACGACGCGGCCCGAGGCGTCGATCGTCTCCGATGCCTGCTCCCCCGCCAGATTCCCCACGGCGGCGATGCGGCCGTCGCGAATGCCGACATCGCCGTAGAACCACGCGTTGCCCGAACCGTCCACGATCCGGCCGTTGCGGATGATCGTGTCGAACCCGGCCTCCGGCGCCGCGCCCCGGGGCGACGTCGCGCACGAGGCGCCGAAAACCGATGCGAGAGAGAGAACCAGCGCAGCCGCGCCGAAACGAAACGTCTTCATGGAGAGACCCCTTTCCGAAGGCGCCAGCCTTGGCGCCTCCGGACCGGGGTGTCAACGGGGCTGCGCCCCCCGGAGGGGGCTACTCGACGCTGTAGCTGTCCAGTTCGACCGGCAGGGAACCGGAGGGATCCACGATCAGCGAGTTCGCATAGATCGTCGCCGGCGTCGACCCGGTCCCGTCGCTGTCGTAGGTCCGAATCTTGACCTGGTTGATAGCGCTGGACAGCGCAGGCCCCCCCCCGCCCTTCGCAAGGGACTTGACCCCGCTAGCCGTGTAGGTCCGACCGGTGCTCACGTAGGGGGTTCCGGAGGGCAGCGGCTGCAGTTCCACATCGTACGTCGATCCCGCCTGAAGCGTCCAGATCACACGAATCGGCGTGGAGTAGGAGATCGTCGTCGTGGTATCGGCGTCGTCGAATATCTGCCAGAACGAAGATGTCTCATCCATGCTCACGTTGGCTGCACCGACGCCAGAGGCTTGGAGACCGGCGAAGTTGGTAAAGGACGTCGATGTCGTCGTCCCCGCTTCGAGCGAAACGGAAATCTTCGTTCCGACCGGCTGCCCGTCGGAAAAAGCCCGGGTCCCATCGAAGGGGGAACTCGCGTCGCTCTGAAACCGCCAGGACAAGCCACCGACATCGATGACCCCGGCGCCGCCATCGTTGGCGGAACTCTCCACGACGAAGGTCGCGTCGGCGATCCATGGCGAGAAGGAGAGTGTCCCGGTGTTGGCGTTGTCGCCATTGTCGAGCCCGTCGGCGTAGACGGCCTGACTGGCGTCGTCCTCGTAGTCGTACGCGTCGACGGGTGCGGCGAGACCGAGTGCGATCATGGACAAAGCGGTGGTGCTGAGCAGCGAATGGTATCGTGCCATCGGAGGGGCTCCTTGCCTGAATCTGGACTATCGCTATGGCAACCGGGGCGAGACTGGCCTGTCAATCCGCAAAGCCCCTTCGGAACCGACTCACGTTCTGCTCAAAGGAATCGCCAGCCGGGCAGTCCGCTCCTTCAGGACCTCCGCATGCCACTTTTTTTCCCGCCCCCCCCCCGCCGAGTCCGGGCGACGGCTCCGGGAGTTCCGGCGGAGAGCCCCCCCACAAGGTATACGGTCGCTTACATTTTATCCTTGACGTGGGTAAGCGATTGATTATTTATCGCCGCGAGTTCCATGAAAACGCCTCCCAAGGAGCCCCCCCATGACCGCATTCGCCCTCTCCCCGCCCCTCGCCAGGACCTCCGAAACGACCCGGGCCCGTCGCCGGACCGGCCGCCGCCCTGGAACCCGCCTGCCGCTCTATGTCGGAGCGGCGCTCTGCTGGATCGGCTGGCTCGCCGCGCTGCTGATCGCGACGGGCTGGGGCGGCTGACCCATGACCACGTTTCTTGTCATCGCCTTCATCGTGTCGCGTCTGGCCCGCCGGGTCCGGTAGCGCCAGGCGGATCGCGAAACGCCTTGGCGTGGTCGCGGGGCGGTGGTTCAGTTCCGCCCCGTGCCGGGATGGCGAAACTGGCAGACGCAAGGGACTTAAAATCCCTGGGCCCTCGGGTCATGCGGGTTCAAGTCCCGCTCCCGGCACCACTCGATTCCAGACGATCCGCGCCGCGCACACGAACGTTTGCCCGCGAGACAGGCGCAGCGCGCTTGAAGAGACAAGGCGCGCGTTCCGCCTTCGTGAACCCCGGATAGCTGACAGCCAACAGCCAACAGCCAATAGCCTTCTCAATAAACGAACTCCGCCTCCCGGTTGGGGAGGCGGAGTCGTAGCGAGTCGGGTTTGTCGGACGGCCCGCGGGCCGACCGGTGGTTACATGTCTTCGAGGACCATCCAGTCGCCGACTGCCGAAGGCGTGACGCCTTCGCCGGCGAGAGAGACGGAACCGGCAGCGTCGCCCGTGACATCGAGCGAGGCCGACTTCACGCCCGTGGTGACAGGCGCGAAGGTGACGGTGACGGGAATGCCGCCGGCGGCGACGAGCGTGTCGCCGGTGGGCGTCGAGGAGAACTCGGCCGCATCGACTCCCGAGATGGCGAGGTTGACGTAGCCGTTGGCTCCACCCGTGTTGGTGAAGGAGACCGTGGTCGTGTCGTCAGCGGTCAAGCCCGTGTCCACCATGCCGAGATCGACAGGGCCGGAAACGAGGGCCACGGCGGCCGGAGCGACTCCGCCGACGTAGTCCGCGCCGCCCGCCAGGGGACCGGCCACGCTGTTCGCCGTCGCGTAGTCCGTGTTCTGGACGTCGAGGAAGTCGGCGCTGGTGGGGTCGGTGCTGACGAAGACCGGGTCGGCCTGGAAGACGTTGCCGGTGGGCGTGACGTTGGCCAGTCCGGCGGAGATTCCGAAGGCGCCGTAGCCGGTGAAGTCCAGGTTCACCTGGATGTCGCCTGCGCTGAAGGCGCCGAGCGGGACGCTGCCGTCCGACGACGCGAGAACGCTGTCGGTGATGTTGATCGGCTGGGTTACGCCAAGGTCGTCGCCGAGAAGGGCGGAACCGCCGACGCGAACGATGGTGCTCTCGGTAATGGTGGTCGGAAGGACCGTGCCGGGACCGTTGGTGAGAACCAGCGGAACGGGGCCGTAGACCAGCGAGTTCGCGAGCGTCAGATCGATCTCCGCATCCGTCGAAATCTGACGGACCGTGTTGTTCGCGACGATCGTGTTGTCGATGTTCAGCTGACCGTTGCCGGAGCCGTAGAAGGACTGAAGTCCGCGGGGGTTGCCCAGGATGACCGTCGGGCCGCCGAGTCCGGCGATCGGGCCGTCACCGACGTTGCTGCCGGTGATGGTGAAGACCGAGAGGTCGTTCGATCCGGACGCCTGGATGCCGTAGCGGCTCGAGGCGATGCCGTTGTAGGAGATCACGCTGCTGGTGATCGTGGTGGTCGAACCGTCGCCGGCCGCGTAAAAGGGAACGAGGTCCAGGTAGCCGTCGTTGTCGGCCGAGTGGCTGATGACGCAGTCCGTGATGGCGAGATGCATGGATTCGCCGGCATCGGGGAAGAAGGCGATCAGCTTGTCCATCGCGGCGGTGGGGGTCGCGATGTTCGCGACGTTGTCGACCAGGGCGCCGAGCTTGTCGGAAACGACGGGCAGGTTGCCGGCGTCGAGGCTTGTGAAGACGCAGCCCGTGAATGCGATCGTGTTCGCGGCGCCCAGGTTCGCGGCGGTAACCCGGTCGATCGTGACCATGTCGTCGCCAGGAGCGGCCGTGGGCGAGGGGGCGAAGGTGACGTTGTTGAAGGTCACATCGACGTCGGTGCGCAGTTCGAGGCCGTCGTCGTCGACGATGCCCGTCTCGTCCTGAAGAAGAACGAGGGCGTTGCTGGCGGCCGAGGGGGCCACGGGAGCGCCGGCGGCGACGGCGCCGGGGCCGTTGACCGTCAGGGCGGAGCCGAGCACCGCGTAACCAAGAGCGCCGACGCGTTCGTCGATGCGGACGACTTCGTCGATGGCGCTCGTCGTGATGATATTGATGACGTGCGGGTCGGGGGTGGCGGAATTGACGCCCACGCCGGCGCCGTCCGTCGTGACGCCGCCGTTGACGCTCGCGACGCCGGCGATCTGGAACGAGTTGATCGCCTGCTGCAGCGAGTTGAACGTGGTGATGTTGTTGGGCGAGGCGTCGTCCGCATTGACCGTGACGACGCTCGACGCGGTGGTCGCGGCCGGTGCGGTCGTGTTGAGAACGAGACCGTCGACGTACGCGCCTTCGCCCGCGACCGGGGTGCCCGCGTGGGCTTCGCGGAAGCCGACGACGATGCCGCCGTCCGTGCTGTGGACTTCGTCGGTGGGCACGGAGCCGTCATAGATCAGGCTGCCGTTGATCGAGGCGTAGAGGCGGTCGCCGCCCTGGTCGAAGAACACCTGGAAGGAGTTCCAGGCACCCTTGTTCACGTCGGCGGTGTTGCCGAGGACGAGAGCCGTCGCGCCGGCAATGGAGCCCGCATTGATGGTGGGCTCGGAGCTGACGGCGATCAGGCGCGCGACCGGCGTGGAAACGCCGGAGATGCCCTTGAGGCCGGAGACGGTGCCGTTCTGGTATTCGAGATAGTACCCGTTCTCCATCCCGTTGCCCGTAAAGCCGCTGAACCAGTTGGGGTTGTTGCGGTCGGCGACGCCGATGCCCTGGGACCACGGGTCGGGGCTGTCGGCGGGAATCCAGATTTCGCCCTCGACGTTGACGAGACCGAGGCTGGCGGGAAGGAACGCCGTATCGCCGCCACCGGTCGTGTCGACGACTTCGAGCACGTCGCCGCCGTCGGTCGATGCGACGCCGAGCGTCGTGAGACCGTCAACCGAGCGGGTCGCGACGAATCCCCAGAGCCACGCCAGATCGGGGGCGCCGGTGAAGCTGTCGGAGAAGGGAAGCGTGATGGAATCGGCGTTCGCGGCGCCCGGCGAGGCCAGGATCGACGCGAAGTCGGCGAGGTTGGAGTCGGTATCGACGCCGTTGGGAAGGCGTCCCGCCGCGACGTTGTTCGTGGTGTTCGTAATGACGCGGGAAACCACGCGGCCGAAGCCGCCCTCGGCCGTCGCGTCGGCGGTCAGCGCGCCGACGCCGAAGGAACCGTCGCCTTCGTAGTTGAACGAATCGAGACGGACCGCGCCGCTGTCGTAGAGAACGACGGCGTCGGGCGCGCCGTTCTGGATGCCGTTGTTCAGGTTCACGTCCTGGTCGACGGTGCCGCCGCCCCATGCGGGGTCGATCGTCGCGGCGTTGCCGATGACGTAGTAGCCGCCGGCGGCGAGGTTCGTCGCGGCGGGAACGGTGATCGTATTGTAGGAGGTACCGTTGGAGCCGTTGACCAGTTCGACGACGTAACCGCTGATGTCGACGAGACCGCCACCGGCGTTGTAGAGTTCGACGTACTCGCCGGCGTCGCCGCCGTCCTGGTCGTACATGACCTCGTTGATGACGACCTGGGCCGATGCGAGCGTCGCCATCGAGAGTGAAAGTGCGGCCGTACAGTAGAGCGTCTTTGCAAATTTCCGCTTCATTGCGTCTTCTCCTTGCAGGTTGGTTGCGCCGGGGCGTTTCGGAATTTCCCGGCCTTGGGTGGTCGTGCCGCCGAAGCGAACGGCGTTTCGGGCGTTGCGAAAGTCTCGGGCGAATCCCGCTCTTCGACAATCCCGTAACCGCGTACTCCGACAACTCCAATGCCCCGTCCACCGCAGAGCGGCGACCAAACGTGGCAGTGGGGTTTGGGTTAACCAGACCTTGGCGCCTGCCGTTGGTCAATCGGGATTTGGTGGCGAAAAAGAACCAGAGGGCATCGGCAACCGTGCTGAAGGCGAGTCGGACGGCTTCGCCCGAGCGACTCAGCCGGATGGGGCGGCCTGCAGGAGACACCTTCCGATCATTGGTATGACATCACTTGAGATCGAAAAGGAGTCCCCCCCTCCCTCGCTTTGCGGTGTCCCGAGCCGCTGCCCTTGACCGCGTACGGCGCCCCGCCGAGAAAGCGTTTCAGTCGGAATTCACCCCCGTTTCCTGGCCGACCCGGGAAACCGCATGATCGGAGCGGGCATGAACGAGGAAAAAAACCGGGGAGGGCGGTTCTTCGCGATCTTTACGGTGCTCTGTCTGATGTTCCTCTCGCTGGTGTACGGGTCGGCGGCGATGTACTTCCGGTTCTTCCCCTCGGGCTTTCTGCACCAGGCCTTTACCTCGTTCGACGCGCTGGCGAGCTACTATGGGAGATTCGACGCCGGCCGGATCGCGAACGACGAGGAGCTTCAGCGCACGAATCTCTGGTATCGCGCGAGGACGGAGAAGACCGGAACGACGGTGCACGACGCGGAGCAGGCCTTCGACGGACTGACGTTCTATACCAGCGGCGACCGGCACGGGGCGGTGCTCGTCGATATGGAGGGAAACACCGTCCACGAGTGGAACAAGACCTTCGCCGAGGTCTGGCCCGACCCAAAGCATCTCGGTCCCTTCCAGAACGTCGATCCGAAGCTGATCTTCTGGCGGCGCGCGCGGCCGTTTCCCAACGGCGACGTCCTGGTGATGTTCACGGCGTACGGGCCCACGCCCTGGGGTCTGGGACTGGCGAAGCTCGACCGCGACGGGGAGGTCCTCTGGCGCTACGAGGGGTACGGGCATCACGATCTGGACATCGGCCCCGACGGAACCATCTACGCCCTGACCCACGATATCCGGACGAAGCCGCTGCGAACGGCGGAATGGTTCGAACCGCCCTATTTGGAGGATTTCCTGGTCCTCCTCTCGCCCGACGGCCGGGAACTGCACCGCATTTCGCTGTACGACGCCGCCGACGAGGACGGCCAGAGGGTCTACACCACCCGCTACGACCACAGCGGCGAGGACGGCGATCTGATGCACGCGAACACCGTGCGCCGCATCGGCGCGGAATTCGCCGCGATTCACGACTGGGCGACAGAGGGCGACGCGCTGATCCTGCTCCGCAACATGGACACGGCGATCGTGGTGAATCCCGAATCGGGGAGGATCGTCTGGTCGTTCTACCTCCCGGTGGGCGAGGCCCACGATATCGAGGCGATGCCCAACGGCAACATGATGCTGATCGACAACCTGGGGCACCGGGGCGGGGGCGGGCGGTCGCGCGTCTACGAGTTCGATCCCGTCACGGGTCGCATCGCGTGGATGTACCACGGGACCAAGGATCGCGTCTTCGACTCCCACATTCGCGGGGCGAAGCAGGTCCTGCCGAACGACAACGTGCTGATCACGGAGTCCTGCGGAGGGCGGCTTCTGGAAGTCACCCGCACGGGGGAGATCGTATGGGAGTTTCTGAATCCGGCGCGGATGAAGCGCAAGGACGGCGGAGAGTCCGTCGCCATCTTCTGCGGCGCCAGACGCTATGCGCGCGAGGACCTGCCGTTTCTCGGCGAAACGGCCCGGTCGCCGGCGGAGCCGTGAGCCCGAGCGAGGGGTTTTCCGTTGCCTGGGCGGGCACCGGCCCCCACATGGACGAACGGGAATCGTCACCGGACTGGAGCGAAAATGCTGACATTGCTTCCTGGCTATGTGGGACCCGGCGCCAGCCTCGGCGTCATCGGGGCTTTGATCGCCCTCGCCATCAGCATCCTCGTCTCTCTCGGCGTTGTGCTGCTCTGGCCCGTTCGCGCGTTGCGCAGGAAAATGGCGGCGAAGCGGGCGGAGAAGGAACAGCCCGCTTCGGAGCAGCCGTAGCTCCGAACCGGTCCGCGGCTTCTTGCTGAATCTTCTCTTTCCCGTCTTCGAGCTCGTTCGGATTCCCGGGTCCCTTCTCCCCGCCTGGGTCGTGATCGTCGTGCTCACGTCGGCCGTGTCGTGGCTGAGCGTCTGGCTCTACAAGCTCGCCTCGCCGCAGGACCGTCTTGCGGACATCAAGAATCGGTCGAAGGAGCTGACGGCGAGTCTGCTGAAGGACTCCGACGCGGAGTTCGACCAGGTCGCCGCGATGGCGAAGGCCAACGTCGTGCTGAGCCTGAAGCGCCTCGGCTACACGCTGCCGGGTTTCGTCGCGGCGCTGGTTCCGCTGCTCTCGCTGTACCTCTGGTGCGAGCGCGTCTATGCCGTCGAGTGGCCCGGCGCCGGCGAAACGGTGGAGATGGGAATCGCGCCGGGGGACGCCGAAATCGCCGTGACCGGCGCGAACGCCCGGCGAACGGACGAAGGCGCCTGGACGTTCGTCGCGGACGGTTCCGGCGAGTTGACGATCACGACGGACGACGGCACGCCCGTCCTCTCGGCGAAGACGTCGCGGATCGCGCCGGTGTACGCGAAGATTCCGGCGACGATCCGCCTTCTGGGGCATTCGGAGAGACCTCTTCCCGACGACAACCCCGTCGACCGCATCGAGTTCGGCCTGCCGGAACGCGAGTATCTTCCCTTCGGGCCCTCGTGGCTGCGAAGCTGGATGATCGTCTTCCTGTTGCCGGCGGTCGCGGCGTCGCTGGCGGCGCGCAAGGTCATGAAGGTCGTCTAGCGCAGCGAAGGAGTCGCGCCGCGATGGAAGTCACCTGGGACATTCGCTTCTTCGGCGGCCTGGCCGAACGGTTTCCGCGCGTCTGCCGCGCGCTCGGCAACCTCGAAACGAAGGTGCTGCGGGACCGCATTGGCGACGCCGCGATCGAAGCGCCCGCGTACGTCTGCGGGCTGGCGCGGTCGGGCACGACGATTCTTCTGGAGACGTTCGCCGCCCATCCTGCGACGGCGACGCACCGCTATCGCGACTTTCCGTTCCCGCATTTTCCCTGGATGTGGAACCGCTATCTCGACCGCGCGGCGAACCGACCGGCCGAACCGAAGGAACGCGCCCACCGCGATCGCATTCTCATCACCCCCGACAGCCCCGAAGCGATGGAGGAAATCCTCTGGATGGATTACTTTCCGAACGCGCACGACGCCGCGCAAAGCGCGGTTCTCGGCGCGGACTGCGCGAACGACGCGTTCGAGTCCTTCTACCGCGATCACATCCGCAAGCTGCTGGCGCTGAGAGGCGGCACGCGCTACCTGGCGAAGGGGAACTACAACGTGACGCGCCTGGCGTATCTTCGGCGCATCTTTCCCGACGCGCGCTTCGTCGTCGCCGTTCGCGAACCCGTCGCCCACGTCGCGTCGCTGTCGAAGCAGCACCGCCTCTTCGCCGAAGCCGAGCGGCGCGACCCGGCGGTGGCGGACTACATGCGCCGCAGCGGACACTTCGAGTTCGGCCTGGGGCGGACGCCCGTGAACACCGGCAGCGCGGAAACGGCGCGGTCCATCGCCGAGCTCTGGCGGCGCGAAGAGGAAGCGCGCGGAACGGCGCGTCTCTGGGCGTCGGTCTACGGGTTCCTGCACCGGCAACTGGAGTCGGACCCCACACTGAAGGACGCGTGCATGATCGTGCGGTACGAAGACCTCTGCGCCCACCCGAAGGAAACGCTACTCGCCATCGCGGAACACCTGCGCCTGGAGGACGCGGACGGCCTGGTTGGCGATAAGGCGGAGAGCATCGCGCCGCCGGACTACTACCGGCCGGATTTCCCGGAAGCGGAGCTCGCCGCGATTCGCGAAGAAACCGCAGCCGTCGCCGCGCTGTACGGCTACGAAACCGAACCTATCCGGTGAACAGTTCGATCAGTGGTTCCGCCAGAAGGCGGTGACCCTCGCGCCCCGGGTGGTTGGCGCGGTTGACCAGCAGGACATCGGTGTCGGTGCCGGCCGCGCGGGCGGCTTCCCACCGCGCATAGCCGTCCGCCAGCGGAACGCCGCTTTCCCGCGCGACGGCGCGCACGCGCTCCATGTAGTCGCGCGTCCATCCGGCGTTCTGCACGGAAGCGGTCTTCTCCGCGAACCAGGCGAGCTTCACGGACTCCGCGTCGAAGTCGTGGTTCAGCATGTTCGCCGTGAGAAGAACGATGGCCGCCCCGGTCTCCGTCTTCAGGCGCGCGACGAGTTCCCGCAGGCGCGTCTCGAAGTGGCCGATGCGTTCCGGGCCGTCCCAGCAGTCGTTGATGCCGAACTCGACGATCACAAGGTCCGGCGATTCCGCGACGACGTCGCGTGCGAACCGCGCGTGGGCATCGTCGATCCTGTTGCCGGGAACGCCCTTGTTGACGACGGCGATGTCGCAGCCGGGCCAGACGCTCTTCATCGCCTCGTGCCACTGCGCGGGAAACGCGAGGCTCTCGTCGCGGGCCGGATCGATCTGGCTGCCGAAGGCGATGCTGTCCCCAAACGCGACGACCCGCAGGGGCGTGCCCGCGCGGGCCTTCGCGACGAAACCAGCGAGCGAAGGATGCATCAGTCCGTCCAGGACCTCTGGATTCCGCGAACGCGCTCCATCTGGCCGGAGGAGAAGGGCGGCGCGTCCTCGGCCTGCAGGCACTGGTCGAGCTCCGCCACGGACTTCGAGCCGGGGATCACGCAGGAGACCTCCGGAAACGACAGCGTCCAGTTCAGCGCCGCCGACGGAAGCGAATCGAGGCCCGGCGACTCTTCGGCGAGGAAGCGAAACGCGTTGGCACGGTCGAGGCGCTTGCCGAGTTCCCCGCGGTCCATGGAGGCCTTGAAGTCCTGGGGCACGAACGGCCCGTCCACGGTGAACGAGTCCGTCAGGAACCCCTGCGCGAGCGCTTCGCGCGCGACGAACGCCGTTCCGGTCTCGCGGATGACCGGCATCAGAACGTCGACGGATTCCGGCACCAGCAGACTGATCTTCACCTGCACGGCATCGACGACCCCGCTGCGCAGGAACGGTTCGACCTGGGGCAACGTGTCGGCGACCGATTCCCAGAAGCTGAAGCCGACGAAGCGAATCTTCCCGTCCTCCTTCAGCTTCGTCATCGTCGAGAACGCGTCCTCCGGATCGAAGAGCTTCGATGGCGGCGAATGCACGAAGAGCACGTCGACGTAGTCCGTTCCCATGCGCGCGAGGGATTCCTCGACGCTGCGAACGGCCCGCGCGCCGGAGAAGTCCTCCGTCATCCGCCACCACTGGTCGTTGCCGTTCAAGTGACGACCGTATTTGGTGGCGACGATCCATTTGTCGCGCTCGCCTTTCAGGGCCCTGCCGACGACGCGTTCCGAACGGCCGTCGGCGCGATCGCCGATGCCGTACATCGGCGCCGTATCGAGAAGATTCATCCCGCGATCGCGGGCGCGGTGGATCGTGCGGATGGACTCCGCATCGTCGGCCACGCCATAGACGCCGCCGCCCATGGCCCAAGTGCCGAGGCCGTAGGCGCTGACCTTCAGGCCGGTCCTGCCGAATTCGTTCATGCGCATGGTGTCCGCTCCGACTTGGATGTATATACACATTGCACCAGGACCGTCCGCCCGGGCAACTGCGAAGTGCACCCCTTCACTGCGACGCCCGGGTGTATATACACTTTGCTCTTGCATGGCAATCCGGGCCGCGCCATCCTGAGGGTCGATCCAGGATGGATCGAGCTCCGAAGGGAACGCCGTGGAATCCGGTCGGGACATCAGCCAGCGCTTCATCGAGACCTGTCTTCTGCCGGTCCTGCGGCGCGAGCTGCCCGGCGCCATCGACCGCCTGGCGGTCGCCATCGTCGGAATCGGCTCCGACGTGACCGGAATGGACGACGAGATCAGCCGCGACCATCACTGGAGCCCGCGCGCCAACGTGATGCTCGCGCCCCGCGAGGCCGGCGAACTTCTCCCCCGCGTCGCGGCGGCGCTGGAAACGGCGATGCCCGAAACGTTCGACGGATTCCCCGTCCACATCGACAACACGATCATGACGGGACTCTGCTGCTGCTCCATCGACCGGTTCTTCGAATACTATCTCGGGACCTCCGCCCTGCCGAAGAAGAACGCCGACTGGGTGGCTCTGACGGAAGTGGACCTTGGACACGTCACGTCGGGTCTGGTCGTCTTCGACGGGCCCGGCGAGCTGACAGCGCGGCGCGAGTACCTCGCGTACTATCCCGACGCCGTCTGGAGAAAGCGCATCGCCGACTGGTGCATGTACATTACGGGGCGCGACGCCCCCTACAACCTGCACCGCACGGTGAAGCGGGGCGACACGACGACCGCGCGCCTGTACCGGGCCGCCTATTGCAAGCAGGTCATGGAACTCTGCTTCGCGCTGAACCGCCGGTACTCGACCTACACCAAGTGGCTGAACCGCAGCTACCGCACGCTGCCGCGGTTCGCGCCGGATATCGCTGCCATGATCGACGGGATCATGGAGAGCGACGACCTGGCGCAAAACGTCCGGCGGATGATCGAGGTCAACTACGCGCTCGGCGACGCCATCGCCGAACTGGGTCTCGCGAGCCCCCCGCTCCGCAAGGAGTTCGACGACGCGCTGACGGTGCTGACGCTCTACGACACGGCGGCGGAAATCTACTCCACGATTCCCGCCGATCTGGTCCGCCCCTCCTTCAACCGCACGGAGATGTGGGAGCGCCTCGTGCGCGACGCCCTCTTCGCGCCGGAGGACTGCCACAACAAGGGCCGCAGCGGGCCCCTGGCCGAACACCTCGCCAGGGCCGAGTAGCCGCCGGCGGAGGCGGAATCCGCAAATCCGGTTGCCATGAGCACGGGGCGGGGCTCGCATCGCGGGTGAATCATCCGCACCCCGCTCTGGAAACCCGTGCACGAGGTCCTTTCATGCCATACGGTCGCGCACTCGCATTCGTCCCGCTCCTCCTGGCGATGGCGGCTCCCCCGCTCCCGGCCCAGCCCAACACCGTGACCCTTCGCGGCCGACTCCTCGACAGCGGTGGCGAGCCGCTCACGGGAACGCGGCTCTACCGCATCCGCTTCTACAACGCTCCGACGGGCGGAACCCAGCTCGGCTCGAACGTCGAGGGCGCTTCGACGCTGTCGGCGGGGGGGCTCTTCTCGATCCCGATCGGCGACGACGTCTTCGGTCCGCTTCTCGATCAGCCGACCCTCTACTACGAACTCGCTTTCGACAGCGCGACGCCGGCGGACGGCTCCATCGACGCCGGCGACGTGTTTCCTCAGCGCAACCAGGTCACGAGCGTGCTCTTCGCCCAGGCCCTCGCCAATCAGGGGGCCGGCAGCGGACTCGACGCCGACCTGCTCGACGGCATGGACAGCGGGGAGTTCGCGGAGTCCGCCCACTCGCACCAGCTGGCGGACCTGGACGGAATCCTGGACGACCCGCAGATTCCCGGCGGCGTTACGCGCGACGCCGAGGTCTTCGACCTCGTCCTTGGCGCCGACGGTCCGGGAAGCGCGCTGAACGCGGACTTTCTGGACAACCTCGACAGCACCGATTTCGCGGCCGCTTCCCACGCGCACGACTATGACGATCTGACCGGCAGTCTGCCGGAGTCGGAGATTCCCGGCGAGATCGCGCGCGACGCCGAAGTCTTCGGTCTCGTCACGGCAAGCGACGGGTCCGGCAGCGGGCTCGACGCCGACCTCCTCGACGGAAACGACAGCGGAACGTTCGTCACGCAGGCGCAACTCGCCTCCGCCCTGGCGGGCGTGGTGGCGGTTCCCGCCACACCGGTCGCGCCGACGGAGGTTCGGCTGCTTCCCAGTCCGCTCGGTTCGCAGTACCGCCGTCTGATGTGGAACGCGCCCGCTTCCGGGGGACTCTCGAACTTCGTCGTGTACGAGTACGACAGCGACATCGTGGACGCCAACAGGCATCACGCGCAGAAGCACTATGCGACGACGACGCACATCGACGTTCCCGTGCTGCCCAACAGCGGCAACAGGCACTACCGGGTCGCCGCGGTCAACTTCGCCGGCGAGGAGGGGCCGCTGAGCGCGTCGTACGTCCTCAACACGTTCTACTGGCTCGCCTTTACCGCCGACGGAACGACCAACTCCCATGTCGAACTGTATCTCGCTCTTCCGACGGCCAGCCTGTCTCAGGTCGTTTCGGGCACCACTCCCGTCTCGACCAACGTGCGGGACGCCATCATCGCGCCCGACAACCGCACGATCGCGTTTCAGGCGGACATCAACCTCGACGATCAGTTCGACCTTTGGATCGTCAATATCGGCGGACTCGCGGGGAAGGACGGGAGAATCGCGAAGGGCGGCATGCCAACACCCGTCCAGGTCAACGACGTCAGCGTCGCCGGCAGCGACATCACCGAGTTCGGCTATTCGCCCACCAGCCGCGAACTCGTCTATATCGCCGACCATCCGACCCTTGGCGACGAACAGCTGTTCGTCTATTCGGTGGCGGACGGCGGAACGCCGGTCCATCTGAGCACCGGCCCCTCGCAGTACCCCGTTGAGGAGTTTCGCTTCACGCCGGACGGCAGATCGATGGTCTACCGCGCCGAGACCGATCCGGGGAAGGGAATCCCCTCCGACATCCACGAGTTGTTCTTCGTTCCGCTCGACGGCTCGGATTCGCCCGTTCAGCTTCAGATCGGGCTCCAGGCGGACGAGACCGTCCGCGATCTCCGCGTTTCGCCCTCCGGGACGCACATCGCCTATACGATCGCGGAGCCGGGCCAGTCCGCCGAATTCCTGCGAATCGCCCCGCTCGGCGAGGCGATTCCCGAAAAGGGCGGAGGCTCGGGAAACCTGACCACCGACCCCATCGAGGATGAGAACTTCCGGTTCGATCCGAATGGCACACGGGTCTGGTTTCAGTTCCGGAACGATGACGTGATCGGATCGATCCCGACCGGGGGCACCTTCCCGCTGCCGCTTCATCCGGAGCAGGACTGGGACATCGAGCAGGAGTTCGTCGTCGGTCCGGACGGCGCCACCGTCTTCTGGATCGGAGATCCCGACACCGGCGGCCAATCCGAACTGTTCGCCAGCAACGGCGCCGGGTTCGGCAGCCCCCTGCGCCTGAGCCAGGAATCGCTCGGAGTAAACCGCGACGTCTTCGACTTCAAGCTCTCGCCCGGCGGCGATCTCGTCGCCTTCACGGCGGACTTCGAAAACGACAACGATCGTGAATTCTACGTGGCGCCCGTAGACGGGCGGACCGCGCCGGTCAGGATCAGCCCGTCGGTGGATGCGGGAAACGGCGTCTTCTTCGACGACTTCGAGTTCATGCCCGACGGCCAAAGGGTCCTCTTCGCGGGAGAATTCGAGGAGGACAAGCGCGAGCTCTATGCGGTCGATACGTCGGGGGCCGGCGAGGCCCAGAATATCTCCAACTTCGCCTCGCCGGATGCGGACATTTCCCAAATCAGGGTGCCGCGCTACGGGTGGGACCCGATCGAGGACGGCTTTCGGGAGGGGAACACGTGAGGACCGCCCAGCGACACCTGTTCGCGGCCGCAACGGTCGTTCTCGCCGGCGCCGCCGTCGCCGGCATCACCAACGCCACCGGGGCCCGCCTCGAAGCACTCTCCCTCGACGTTCCCTCCGGCGATCGGGAATCCTCCAACGCGCTTGGAGCGGTCGTCATCGTCGCATCCGATCCGATGTCCCCCATGCCGCAGACGGGACCCGCCGGCGCGGTGCTGCTGCCGGAATTCCCGCCTGGCGGCGGCGTGCCGTTGCGGGCGGCCGGCATCGACGTCTGGGTTATCGACTAGCGCACGATCCACGAGCGAATCGCGAAGTCCGGCACGTCGATCCTCATCTCGGCGGGAGCGTCCTTGCGGGCGGTCTTGGCGCCCGTCGGGTCCTCCTTGAGATCGCACTCGCCGCGAACTTTCAGCATCGGATCGAACCGGATGTGGCCAGAAGACGCGCCCTCGCCGGGGTTGTAGAACCGCACGACGCTGCCCTTGCCGGACTCCGCCGGCTTCCACGCGCCGAACGCCAGATCGTCGCGGTCGGTGAGCAGGAACCGGCGCTCCGCCGGATCGGGGCCCGCGTGAAGACTCTCCGCGCGAAACAGCGCCGGCGAGGCGAAGGACTCGGCTTCCGGCAGCACGTCGGTCTTCAGGTCCGAACCGGAGAACGGCAGGATCGCGTACTCGGTGGCGTACGGCCCGGGGCACTGCGCTTCGGGCGTCGCGATCTGCGGACCCGCGAACGTGGGACGCGAAATCAGATCGTCCTTCGACAACCAGCCGACTCCGCGAATCAGCGTGATGGCGACCGTCTTTCGGTCGCGCGCGCCCCGCAGGATCTCGTACTCCAGCAGCTCGCGGTTCAGGATCGCGAGACCCCGGTGTCCGTCGTTGAGCGACGTGAAGAACCGCATGTGGTGCGTGGTCGGTTCGGGCGTGTCGTGGGACGGGGTGTTCTTCGCCTCGAAGGGGCGGCGAACGAACGCGCAGTGTCCGTCGGCCTCGGAGAAGCGCGCCTTCGGCGGCCCGTCGAAGAGGACCCGCAGCCGGTGGTCCTCCACGGCGTTGTCGAACTCCGTGCGGAACTCGATGCGGCGGTGGTTCCGGTAGACGCGCATGTGGGAAACGATCGTGAACGCCCGCGTTTCGCGCAGCCGCCCCGTGCGCGCCGCGTTCGCGCCGACGGGCAGACGCCAGGGAATTTCGATGCGCCAGGTGACGTGGACGGGCCCGCGCTCCACGATCCGGATGCGCGCCTTCGCCTTCTCCGTCGTGAAGGTGCGTCCCGACTTCGCCGGCGAGTAGTCGTACTCGTCGCCGACGTCCTCGGAGTCCTCGAAGATGTGCAGGCGCGTATACCGCGCGCCCGTTTCCCGGTCGAACAGATCGATCGAACCGTTCGGGCGGATGCGGATGCGGTAGAACTCGGTCTCGACGGAGTCCTTTCGCGCCGAGGCGCTCCACTCGTCCCGCGCGGGCTTCGGCGCGTCCTTGCGCAGCCAGTACGTTTCGTAGCCCCATCCCTCGGTGGGCGTGTCGATGGTGAGTTCGTAGTCGCGAAAGGCGGTTCCGAACTCCAGGTAGCGGGTCTCCGTGCGCTCCGCGACCTCGCCGATCTGCACGGGAACCTCCTCGCCGCGCGCGTTCACCACGGCGAAGGACTTCGGGTCGTCCTGGGGAAGGGTGAGCACCGCGCGCTTGGGACCGCGGCGTCTGCCGGGCAGGTTGTTCCACGCCACGCACGCGCGAAACGCCCCGGCGCGCTCGGTGTTGATGCCGGCCTGCGCCTCGCCGAGATGGTGGTCGATCACGCTCTCGGCGATCTGCGCGATGCGCTCGTTGCGCGTCATCATCTCGCGGTGGACGGCATCGACGGAACAGCCGCAGATGCTGTCGTGCGGATGGTTCGCCAGCAACAGGCGCCACGCCTCCAGAAGGGACGAGTGGTGATCCTCGCGCCGCGCGTGCCGCGCGAGAGCCGACAGCGGTTCGCCCCAGCGCTCCAGCAGATGCTCGCACCGCCGGTTCCACTGTTTCAGGTACATGCGCGTGGAGAGCACCCCGGGCAGAATGACGATGTTCCAGGAGCTGCGCAGCTCGCCCGTCATCACGGGGAGTTTCTTGGGTCGCGCGCGTTTCACGTCGGCGACGAACTTGTCGTACGTCGAGTGCACCAGCTCCACGTCGGGGAACTTCGCGTTGGCGGCCTTGACGACGTCCGGCAGCTCGTACTGCGGCGGCGTGTGGTCGCAGCCGTTGTTCAGCAGGATCACGCCGCAGTTCGTCCACTTGCCCAGGTCCTTGTACTGGCCCTCGAGCTGCCTGAGCGCGGCCTCCATGCTGAACTTCCCCTTCATTCTCTCCGAATCGCCCCACCCGGCGTCGTAGCCCAGAAGCGACGCGTTGAAGTAGATGTTCTTCATCCAGACGGAGAGAACCTCCGAGCCGTCCGGCGCCTGCCACGTGAACTCGGTGCCGTATTTCTTCGCCGGGGGCATTCCCCGCAGGAAGATGAAGCTGTCGATGCCGAACCCCCGCAGAATCTGCGGCAGCTGCGCGACGTGTCCGAACGGGTCGGGAACGTAGCCCGCGTCCGAAACCGGTCCGAACCGCGACGCCACGCGACGGCCCATCTGGAGATTGCGAACAAGCGACTCCGCGCTGACGATGTACTCGTCTGGAAGAATGAACCACGGCCCGATGGAAAGCCGGCCCGAGCGCACCAGCTTGCGCAGGACCTTCTCCTTCTCCGGACGGATGCGCAGGTAGTCGTCGAGAATGATCGTCTGACCGTCGGACACGAAGTGCCGGTAGCCTGGCTGCGTTTCGAAGATATGCAGCAGCCGGTCCATCAGACGGACGAGATGGAAGCGGAACTTCTCGAAGGGAAGATACCATTCGCGGTCCCAGTGCGTCTGGGAAACGAGATGAGCCTTGAGTTTACGACGAGCCATGCGGAAGCGCCCTTTACGAGAGAGGTGTGATGCCGGACTTGTCCACGGCGTATTCCCCGCCCTGGTAGTGCAGATTGTCGAGGCGCGCCCCGTCGTCCAGCGCCGCGGTGGTTCCCTTCCACTTCAGCCCGTCCTCCAGCGTCGCGTCCACGCCGAACACGGACTCGACGATCATGGCGGGATACGCGCCGTTGGCCGCGACGGTCCAGTCGGTGATGAAGGGTTCGAGGTAGGAGCACTTCAGCGCGCCACCCTTGAATCCGGGGAAGAGAGGCGTCACCCAGTGCGCCTGGCCGATGGGGCCCTGGTGCGCGACGAGCGCGACGCTGCGAAGCCATTCGAACGCCTCGTCGCCGCGCCCGATGCGATAGAGACCGTTGATCGCCTGGGCCGAGATCGACGCGAAGGAACCGGTCCACTGGTGATCGACGCGAAGACCCCGGTGCGCGTCGTCGTCCCACGCGGCGAGACTGCGCGTCCAGCTTTCGGTCCGGTGGTTCGCCGTGAAGTTCGCGAACATCTCGTCGCGCACGTTCGCGGGCAGGTCGTCGGCGATGCTCTCGAGAACCGCGACGAAGTCGTAGATGTGGTGGACGTCGGTGAGGGAGCCGTCGGGCTGGCGGCACCGCCAGTACCCCTTGCCGTCGGCGTAGAGCTTCATCACGCGCCCGAGCAGCCCCGTCGCGTCCCGTTCGAGCGCGGCGGCCGCCGCACTCTCTCCGCGCAGGCGCCGCATCGCCGCGACCTGTCGCTGCGCCGCGACCCACATCGCGTTGAAGGCGGCGACCTCGTGCGTGTACGTCGAGACGCACTCGAGAAGGTTCAGCACCCCGCCGCAGTCGGCCAGGCCGTGGCCGGAGCGGTCGTAGTCGCTCCACATGCGGGCGTGCTCTTCCAGGTGATCGACGATCGCGCGGCCCTTGACGGGCTTCGAGAGCCAGTCGAAGTCGCCGCTGTAGCGAAGGTAGTCGTGCGCGAGGCGAACGATGGCCGTGCTATTGACGGCATACCAGTTTCCGATCGGACGGCCTGTGACGTAGTCCGTCGCGTGGCAGCCGAGAATGCCGGCGTCGAGCCAGACCTCGATGTGGTTGCGCAGCAGCGCGGGATCGACCATCGCGTAGAACGGCCCCGCGATCATCATGTCCCAGAGAAACGACGCGGTGGTCCAGTAGTTCGGCGAGAGTGTGACGAACGCGGGGCCGTATGCGCTGAGGGGGTTGTCGCGGCGAAGCACGAGACAGCCGAGCGTCGTCATGTGGTAGAGCCGCAGCAGGTCGTCGTTCCCGGTCGAGAGCCGGGGCAGATGTCCCGAGTAGATGCCGTTGCCGGGCTCGAAGGCGGCGCTTGCCTTCTCGTCCCATCGCGCGCGGCATTCGGCGCTGGCCGATTCCAGATCGTCCATCAGCGCCGTATAGCCGGCGACGGCCTTGTCGGCCGATTCCGCGATCACCGCGGAAAAGTCCAGGTCCCACGACTCGCCGGGCGCGAGCGTCACGTCGAACAGGAACGCCTTGCCGTCGACGCGGTCGGGAAAGGGACGCGTCCCCTGGACCTGGATGGCCTTCTCCGCCGGAGCGAAGAGAATCGCCCCCAGGCTTTCGCGATGGCTCCAGGATTCCGACAGTTCCTCGAGAACGTCGATGCCCGGCCCGATGGAGGCCCAGCCTTCGACGGTGTGCTTCAGCCGGCCGGCGAGCTTCACGGCGACTTCGAACGTGCGCGCGGCGGAACCGCCGTTCGAGATGCGCAGATGGATCATCGCCCCCGGCGCCGCGGGCAGGGCGCGCGTGACCGTCTCGATGTCCAGTCCGTCCATGCTCGCGCGGCGCCGAACGCGGTCGGGATACCACGTATAGCCGACCTGCACCCCGGCGGCAGCCGGCTGGCGGCGGTCGATATAGAGCTTCGCGGTGCCCTCTCCCTTGCCGGTGAAGGGCGGAAACATGAAGTTCGCGATCGCCATGGGGTCGGGTCCCACGCGAAAACACCCCAGGTCGTTGAACAGGGGCGGATGGTTGAAGTGATCGCGCCAGTGATGCCACATCTCGCCCGTCGCGAGACCGTCGCAGTCCGGCGGACTCTGGATGGCCGGTGTGGTGGTTCGTACGTCCGTCGCCATGGTGCGGCTCTCCCGTGGCCCCTCAGGGCACCTGTCTGAGATCGAGTTCGACGAAGCGCGGATAGTACAGTCCGGGCTCGCCGATCAGGGTTTCGAAGTCGCGGCCGTTCACCGCGTATGTACAGACGAGTTCGTCTCCGCCGACCGCAAGATGCGGATGGATTCGGAACGCGTAGGAATAGAGATCGTCGCGGCCGGCGTGATCGGGGTCCTCCCAGACCGCTGCGGGTGCGGACCAGGGGCCTTCGACCGAGGGCGACGTGGCGATCCCGAACTCCGGGCTGCGGGCGTGATACGCCGTCGCCACATAGCGGTTTCGCGGCGCGTCGAAGAAGACGGAGGCTTCCGTGCTCGCGGTGCTCCAGACCGGATGAAGGTCGTCGGTCGCGTCGCTCCAGTGCGTCTCTCCCTCCGCCCCGCAGAGAAACTCGAAGTGCTTCTTCTCCAGATCGCCCGCCAGCGAATCGAGCCGGACGCGCGCCAGACAGCTCGTCGCGCTCCAGAACGTCGTTTCCGCCGACTTGCAAAGACCGTAGAGGTACGCGAACCCGCCATCCAGAACGTGCGCCGTCGAAAACCAGAGTCCCTCGCGGCCGAGATCGATCCCGCTCCCTTTCGCATTCCAGTCCGCCGGTTCGTCCTGGGGGTTCGACACGCGGATCAACCACGGCTCGCGAACGGAGAACGACATCGCTTCCGATTCCCCCGCGCCATGCGCCACCCGGTAGCCGAAGAGCAGCAGAGCGCCCTCGTGGACGAAACCCGTTCCCGGCCAGAACCAGTTCCGCCCGTCGCCGCCGGGCAGTTCGAAGAACGATCGCAGCCGGTCCGACGGATTGCAGTGCCACGTCACGCGGCCCGGCAGCCCCCCGGATACGTCCTGGATCGCGACCGTGTTTCGCGGCATTCCATCGACGATGCGCCTGCCGTCTTCGATGCGGCCCAGCAACGTGTCGCCGAAGAGCCAGAAGACCCTGCCGCCGCCCAGAGGAACGGAGAGCGCGCCGTCGGCGCCGAGATACCCAGACTCCTGCGGCGCGAAGACGCGGTCGTACCGCTCGTCGATCCGCGCGGGAAACGGTGCCGCGGCGAAGGGGTGCGCCGGTTCACTCACGGGCGGCCTGCCCGGCGTCGAACGTGACGCGGATGAAGCGCGGATAGTAGATCGCCCGGTCCGCGAACATGCTCCAGAAGTCCTGCGTGTTCACGACGTACGTGATCGCCAGTTCGTTCTCCGCCGTCGCCAGTTCGGGATGGGCGCGCGCCGCGTAGGCGAGATAGTTCTCGTTCAGCGCCAGCTCCGGAACGTCGTAGATATGGATCGGGTCGCTCCACGGGCCGGTCGGCTTCTCGGCGGTGAAGAGATACAGCTTCTCCTGAAACGGCTTGAGAGACACGGACACGTAGCGGCCGATGGACTCCTCGTAGTGCAGCGAGGTCTCCGTCGCGCCCGGCGAGAACAGATGCACGACGCCTTCCGGATCGGAGGACCACGCTTCGCCGTCCGTCCAGTATTCGAGCCGCGCGCCGGGGTCTTCCGAATCCAGCGCAGCGACCGGCAGGCGGGCGAGAATCGCGCCCCGCTTCGAACCGTCGTCGTCCTCGTCGTCGTAGCCGAGAAGCAGCACGTGATCGCCCTCGATCATGGCGGCCGCGTTGACGTTGAAGTGATCGTTCGCGGCGGACAGCTCCCGCATCGTCATCTTCCACGCGTCGGGATGGTCCAGGGGGTTCTCGACGACGACGAGCATGCAGCCGTACGTCTGGAACATGAACCCCTCGGCACCTTCGCCGGCGCCCATCTTCGAGAGAAAGAGGTACAGGCGGCCCTCGTGGCTCACTCCCGTGCCGGGCCAGAGCCAGTGGGGGTCCTCCCAGTCGGCCATGTGAAAGAAGTCGCCGGGAATGCGGTCGGTCAGGTCCCAGAAATACTCCACCTGGCCGGGGACGCCGCCAGACGTATCCTGAATCCCGATGGTGTTGCGGACCATCGGGCCGGTGCGCTTGCCGCCCTTCCAGCTGCCGATAGGCGTGTCGCCGAAAACCCAGAGCGTGCGGTCGGCGGAAATGGGAACACTGGCGGCTCCGTCTGCGCCGAGATACCCCCTGGTTTCGGGCTCCAGCAGCGAGTCATAGAGCGGGTCCGGAACCGCCATGCCCACGACCGGACCGGCTGCGCGGGCCGAGCAGCCGAAAACCGCCAGGGCGGTCGTCAACA
>JAJFLJ010000152.1 GCA_021772755.1 Candidatus Sumerlaeota bacterium | reverse complement strand
GGGCTGTTCGGCGGCTACGCGGCGGTGGCCGCCCTGTACAACTTCCGCGAGCGCCGCGAGGTGCTCTACGCCGGCCTGCTCATCGGACTGACGAACGCCGCCACCATCAGCATCCTCCAGTTCATCGGCGACTCGGAACTGGACCTCCTCACGGCGGCGACGATCGGCGCGCTCTCGGGAATCATGTGCTCGCTCATCAGCTTCGCCGTGCTCCCGGTGTTCGAGGTCGCGTTCCGCATCACGACGGACATGCGGCTGCTGGAGCTCTGCGGCCTGCAGCACCCGCTGCTCAAGCGCATGGAGGAGGTCGCGCCGGGCACGCTCCAGCACACGCTGAACGTCGCGAAGCTCGCGGAGTCCGCCGCCAGCGCCATCGGCGTCAGCTACCTGCTGGTGCGCGCGGGATGCTACTTCCACGACATCGGCAAGATGGCCAAGCCGGAGTACTTCACGGAGAACCAGCTGACCGCCGACGACAAGAAGCGCCACAACGATCTGAAGCCCCAGATGTCGACGCTGATCATCAAGAACCACGTCAAGGAGGGGCTGGAACTCGCGCGCCAGCACAACCTTCCCCCCGTCGTGACCGCCTTCATCGCGGAACACCACGGCACGACGATCATCGAGTACTTCTTCCGCAAGGCGAAGGCGCAGCTGGAGGACGGAACGCTGAAGGAGCCGGTGCGCGAGGAGGACTACCGCTATCCCGGCCCGAAGCCGCAGTCCATCGAGACGGCCGTCGTGATGCTGGCGGACACGGTGGAGGCGACGGCGACGGCGAAACTCAGCGGCCGCACCGTCCGCGAGGACGACATCCAGCAGATCGTGCGCAACGCCGTCACCCACAAGTTCAACGACGGGCAGTTCGACGACTGCAACCTGACGCTGCGCGACCTGAATCTCATCCGCGAGTCGTTCATCAAGACGCTCCGCAGCCGGTTCCATTCGCGCATCGACTATCCCGGCGCGAAACGCGACGAGGGCAGGCCCGAGAAGACCCCGAAACGCCCCAAGACGCAGACCGACGAGACGCAGGTCACCCAGACCGAAGGCGACGACGACACGCAGAAACTGCGGCAGATCGCCACGACGGGATAGCGGGCGCCATTCGCGCAGCGCCGAAGTATTCTCTTGTACCGGGGCATGATCGAATCGATTTCGTTCATATTCGCAACCGGTACCGTGGAGGGACCACCGCCGTGAATCGTGACGAATATCAGGCGATGATACGGAGGCTGGAGGCGAAGTCCGCCGCGTCTCCGGCGGCCTACAGGAAGAGTGTGGCTCTGTTCGCCGCGGTCGGATACGCGTATTTCCTCGGCTTGTTCGCCATGAACGCACTGCTGGCGCTGATGGGCATTGCTATCTTCTGTGCGCTCGTCGCGTCGGGGGGCTTCGCTGGCCTCAGGATCGTCCTCGTTCTCGTCGCGGGATGCGGAGTGGTCGCTTGGCTGATGGCAAGAGCGCTGCTGGTGCGGTTTCCGAAGCCGGAAGGAATCTATCTGAGGCCGGACGATGCCCCGAAGCTGTTCGAACTGATCCGGGAGACCGAGGAAAGACTGGACGCCAAACCCGTTCAGAACGTCGTGCTGACGTCCGAGCTCAACGCGGCGATCGTGCAGAGTCCGCTCTTCGGTCTCTTCGGCCCCCAAAGCGGATATCTGCTCCTCGGCCTCCAGCTGATGCAGGCTCTCGACCCCGAGGAGTTCCGTGCCGTCGTGGCTCACGAGTTCGGGCACTACTCGGGAAACCACGGTTCCTTCGCCGCGCGGATCTACCGATCGAGAATCACGTGGACCCGGTTCTGGGAATCGTACGCGGAGAATCCCCGACGTGGCTCGCGTCTGATTACCGGGTTTCTCCGCTGGTTCGCCCCGCGCTTCGACGCGCGCGCCTTCGTGCTCGCGCGAGCGAACGAGTACGAAGCGGACCGCTGCGCGGCGGACATGGTCGGCGCCGAAACCACCGCGCGGGCGCTCATGCGGGTCTCGATCTCGGCGATACGCTCCACGAAGGAGTTCTGGAGACCCCTCGGCGAGGGCGTCAAGTCACTCGACGAACCACCTCGGGACGTCTATCGAAAGGCGGCGGCCTACTATCGCGGTCTCGGGGCCGACGACAGCGCTATCGACGCTCTCGACAAGTCCTTCAAGAGCGCCACCGACTATTCCGATACGCATCCAGGACTGGCCGATCGCGTGGCCGCCCTCGGCTTCGATGCTCGCGGCGTTCCCGAAGACCTCGCCCCTCTTGCCGCGAGACTGCGCTACGCGGCCCAGATCGCGGCCCCGAACCCGCTGCTTCCACTTCCATTGCGGAGGACCGCGGCGGAAGAATACCTCCCCGGGAACGGGGAAGAGTTCGCCCGCCGGCTAAGCGAAGAGTGGCACGAGTCCTCATGGCTCGTCTGGCAGGAGATGCGCTGCAAGCTCGCAGAGGCCCGGACGCGTCTCGCCGAACTCGAATCGCGGATCGGCGACCACCCGCTGACGGTCGACGAGCGTCTCGAAAGGGCATCGATCATCGAGACCATCGAGGACTCCGGTCCCGCGCTTGAGCTGTACCGCGAGATCCTCGCCGAAGACCCCCCAAGCGCTGTGGCGCACTTTCACGTGGGCCGAATCCTCCTGGACGGGGGGGACGCGGACGGAATCGCTTCGCTCGAAGAGGCAGTGCTCCTCGACAGGCACCTCACACCAGATGCGTGCGAGCTTGCGATCGGGTTCCTTCGGGAGCGCGGACTCAACAGCGAAGGGGAATCGTGGCTTCGGCGCCACGACGACTACGAGGAGCTCTGCGATGCGGCACTTGCCGAGCGGAACGCCGCCACACCCGACAGCGACTATCTGCCGCCGACACTCGACCCCTCCGAGACATCCTCGGTCGTCGAGGCCGCAAAGAGAGCCGGAAAGATCGGAAAGATCTGGGCGATCCGGCATGACATAAAAACCTTCCCAGAGCAGCACTCCCACGTCGTCGTCATAAAGCTGAAGCGGCGCTTCTTCGCGATCGAGTCCGAGGCGGATCCACAGAGGATCGCCGGTAGGGTCGTCGACGAAGCCGAAGTGAGGAGCACGTTTCTCGTCGTCGCCGCATGGGATGCCCGATGGGCGTGGGAACGAACCGCCAAGAAGGTGGAAGGCAGCCTCATCTACTCCCGATAGCAATCGCATGGCTTCGGACTGCTCTGCACGCGCTATGCGCGTTGCGGGGCGCCGACGATTCCCGCGCGGCCGGCGGGGGCTTCGTCCTCGGTGCGGCGCACGGCGATGCGGCAGAGCGCCCAAAGCACCGTGCAGAGCGCCAGCTTCAGGATTCCGCTGACGAACAGAAAGAAGAGGTGCTGGTGGCGGCTCAGCAGCATGAACACGCGCTGCATGCCCTCCGGTTCCGCGAACGGATCGAGGAATTCGCCGCCGACGATCTTCGTCTGGAGCCACGCGAGGACCTCGAACCGCTCGAGAAGAAACCACGCCTGCAGCCCCTGGATCGCGAGAATCGCCAGCAGAACGGGCGCCAGCGAACTCCAGCGCACGTCCAGCAGCAGCGCGGCGTAGAGCGCGACGAAGCAGATCAGCGCGCCGTTGAGCGAACCCTCGAAGAGAATCCCCGCGATATGCAGCAGCGGATACCCCGAACGCCCGGCGCTCGCCTCGTAGGCCTGGACGAGTCCCGGCCCGAGAACTCCGCCGGTGTAGAGCACCAGCAGCAGCGCCGAGACGGAGAAGGGAACGGCGATCATTCCCCAGAGGAATTCCGAGGGCGTGAGAAACGTCGTGCGAAACGGCTTGTAGAGTCCGCCCTCGCGAAAGCTGAGAAGCGCGCGCCAGACCATCATCAGCGGCAGAATGGTGCTCGGCCGGAAGAGGAGGTCGATGCCGTAGGCGGCCAGCTGGCCGAACTTTCCGGTGCCGAAGGGTTCGAGCACCCACTGTCTCACCTCGGCGAAATGCCGGATGATCCCGACAAGCACGGGATGCGTGATGCCGAAGGGCGCGGCGGCCCCCCTGCCGTAGTGAAGAAAGACGATTCCCAGCAGCGTGAGCAGGACGATGCCGAGATAGGTGACGGGGCGCGCCCTCCAGCGGCGGAATTCGGCGACGACGATGGGGTTGAAGACGTGGCCATCGACACCGGGGGACAAGATCGCGCTTTCCACCACCAGGGGGGGGGCGCAACGCTCCGGGGCGTCCGCCGCGAATGACGGCGAAGTGGACGACTTTCGACTGGAGTTCCGATCCTGCATCGCAGCCTTGTCGTTTTCGATCTCGACGGAACCCTCGTCGACGCGTTCGCCGACATCGCCGCCGCGGTGAATCACGCGCTCGCGGCCCGCGATCTCCCCGTGCATGACTTGTCGTCGATCATGGGGTTCGTCGGCAACGGACTTTCGAAGCTCGTCGAGCGCGCGCTCCCCGCCGAAGGCCGCAGCCTTCACGGCGAGGTGCTGGCGGCCACTCGCGAATACTACGCCGCCCATCCCGTCGATCTCGCACGGGTCTATCCCGGCATGCGCGAAGCCGTCGCGGACCTGCGCGAGCGCGGCGTGGCGACGGCGATTCTCAGCAACAAGACCGACGCCATCGTCCAGCGAATCGCCGACGGCCTGGGGATTCGGGCGCTCTTCGACGCCATCGCCGGCGAGATTCAGGACGTGCCCATCAAGCCCGACCCGACTGCGCTTCTGGCGATGAAGCGCCGTCTCGGCGCACAATGCGTCGTCATGGTGGGCGACGGCGGACCCGACATCGACGTGGCCCGCAATGCGGGGACGGGGTTCGTCGGGGTCACGTGGGGCGTTTCTCCGGAGGCGGGGTTGACCGGTTACGGTCGTCTCGCGCGCACGCCGGAAGAGGTCGCCGGCCGGGTTCTGGAGGAGATCGCCGCCTTCGGCGGGGTGCCGTAGCGGACAACTCCTTGCGCCGGGGCGGGCGGGGTTTCTACCGTTCCCATCGCTTGCGCATCGAAACCGCGGCACGAACCGGGTATACACAATGACGGAACAGAAGATCAGAATCGGCATCGTCGGCGCCCGCGCCTACACCGCGCGGGAACTCCTCCTGATTCTGGCGCGCCATCCGCGCGCCCAGGTCGCCGTGCTGCAGGCGCGCGTCGACGACCCGGTTCCGCCGGGCGACGTCTTCGGCGTGCTGCGGGGCATGGACCTTCCCGACATCGTGGACGTCGACTTCTCCCATCTTCCCGCCGATCTGAACGCGGTGTTTCTCTGCCTGCCACACACGGCGGCGGCGGAGTACGCCGTACCGCTGATGGAGCGCGGCCTTCGCGTCATCGATCTCAGCGCGGACTTCCGCTACGGCAGCCTCAAGACCTACGAGAGCGTCTATGGCGTCACCCATCCCGCGCCGGAGCTGATGGCGAAGGCGGTTTACGGACTGCCGGAGATCCGCCGCGCCTCGATCATCGGCGCGCCGCTGATCGCGAACCCGGGATGCTACCCGACGGCGGTGATCCTCTCTCTCGCGCCGTTGATGAAGCGCGACCTCGTCGTGCCGGGAACCATCATCGCCGACTGCAAGTCCGGCGTCAGCGGGGCGGGGCGCACCGCGAACGACGTGACGCATTTCTGCGGCGCGAACGAGAGCCTGAAGGCCTACAAGGTCGCCGAGCACCGCCACGAGTCGGAGATCGAGGAACAGGTCTCGCGCCTCGCCGGAGAGACCCACACCGTCACCTTCGTCCCCCACCTGGTCCCGATGGACCGCGGCGAGTACGCCACGGTGTACGCGAAGCTGAAGGAACCCATGACGGCGGACAACGTGCGCCGCATGTTCGCGAGCTACTACGAGAACGAACCCTTCATCCGCCTGATGCCCGGCAGCGCGCTTCCCGACACGAAGAACGTCGCGAACACGAACTTCGCCGACATCGCCGTGCGCGTGGACGAGCGCAAGCAGCGCCTGATCGTGACGACGGCCATCGACAATCTGGTGAAGGGCGCCAGCGGCCAGGCGGTGCAGAACTTCAACATCAGCTACGGCCTGCCGGAAACGATGGGGCTCGTCTGACCGCACGGTCCGCCCCGCGCTACCGGTAGCCCTTCAGATACTTCCTCTCCGCACGGAACATCTCCAGCGTCATGTCGCGGATTTCCGCCAGCGAGCACACGGCTGCCGTGAGCGGGTCGAGATACAGCGCGTGGATCGCGGCCTCGACGCTTCGTTCGATGGCGGCGGTCGCGCCGAGATCGAACACCGACATGTTGCTGCGGCAGACGGCCGCCATGTGCGGCGGCAGGTCGCCGAACGCCGTCGGGCGCACGCCGTTGCGGTCGGCGAGGCACGCGACCTCGACGCATCCGTCGCGCAGAAGGTTGCCGACGAGCGGGCCCGCACCGCGGCGCTCGTTCATCACGTTGCCGTGAAACGCGTAGGGCGCGTTCTTCTCGCGCGCCTCGACGATATAGGACGCGTATTCCCACGACCGTTCGCCGGGCAGCGGAACCTTTCCGGCGATGGCGTTGCGCCGCCACTTGTCCGACTCCCTGCGCCACACCGGCCAGTCCCGCGCGTAGAACCCCGACTCGCCGCCGTAGCGCGGCACCATGTATCTCTTCAGCAGGTCCCGGCGCTTGCGGTACCAGGGCAGGTACTCGCTCAGGTGGCCGCTCGACTCCGTCACGAACGCGCCGAAGTGAATCATCACGTCCTTGCGAACGCGGTCCCAGAACTCCCTGGCTTCGCCGGGAACGGGGTTCTCCAGGTCGCGCTTCGCCTGCCGAATCAGCTTCGGATAGAGACTCGCGCCCCTGTGTTCCAACTTCGTGAACCACGCCAGGTGGTTGATCCCCGCGCATTCCCACTCGAGTTCCTCGTAGGGAACCTTCGCCCGTTCGGCGAGCTGCCGCCCCGTACCCTGGACGCTGTGGCAGAGCCCGACGACGGACATGGCGCTGGCGCGGCCGGCCGCGAGACACATCATGTTCATGGGGTTCGTGTAGTTCAGCACGATGGCGCCGGGGCAGAGACGTTCGGCGTCCTTCAGGATCTCCAGAAACACGGGAATCGTACGCAGCCCCTTGAACAGACCGCCGGGCCCCGTCGTGTCGCCGATGCACTGGTCGATGCCATACTTCTTCGGAATGTCGTTGTCGTGCCGCACGCACTCCAGACCGCTGACTTCGACGGTGCAGACCAGATAGTCCGAGCCGGCCATGACCTTGCGGCGGTCGGTCGATGCCGTCACCATCGCGGGGTCGCAGCCGCGCGCTTCGGCGATCAGACGAACGACCTTGTGCATGACGTCCAGGCGCTTGCGGTCGGTATCGACGAGCGCCAGTTCGATGCCCTCGTGCCCGGGGATGCTCAGGAGATCGTTGGTCAGAACCGGCGTGAAGCCGCTGCCCGCACCGAGCACCGTGACCTTGATGGGGCGGTGGAATCTCCCGGCCATGCCGGGCTTCTCCTCCATCGGTCGCGATCGGGCGGCGTGGCCCTCTCCGGTCTTTGCCCTGGCCATGGGAACCTCCCCGGTGTGGTGGTATGGCGAGAGTGGGCGAAACCCGGGTTCGCGGGGAAGCCGAATTGCCGTTCGGCACGGATTCCGCACGCGGGTTTCCGACAGCGACAGCGCCAATGATGGATCGCGGTACGTCCAGGAGGGCAGAACCATGAACAGGAAACTCTTTGGGGGAGTGGCCTCCGGACTCGTGGCGGTGCTTGTTCTTATTGTCGTTATCGCGGTTCTGAGGGGCGGCGACGAGGTCGTTATGGACGAGGCGCCGCCGGAAAGAGTTGTCGCAGCCCGGCCGGAGTCGCGCGCCGAAGTGTCCGCCCCGGCGGCGGTCTCGGCGGCCCTTCAGGCCGCTCCGGCCCCGGAACCGTCCCTTTCCGAACAGGAAGTGTACGAAGAGGAACCCCTCGCGGAGACCACCCCCGCGCCGGAACCCACGCCAGAGCCCGCCCCCGCACCCAAGGTCATGCCGCTCATCAGCGTTCGCGTGATCGAGGAGGGCACGGGTCTTCCGGTGCCCAACGTGCGGGTGGCTCTGACCACCGAACTGGAGGACACGGGCGAGGAGCTTCCCATTCCGGGCCGCATCGGGCGGTTCGACCAGGATTCCGACGAAAAGGGAATCGCGGTGTTCGCCGACGCTCCGCCGGACACCTACCGCGTGACGGCCCGACTGGGGTTCGGACCGCGGGCGGAGGCGGAGGAACCCGTCGTTTCCAAAATGAACGGCAAGCACGAAATCGAAATCGTCTTCCCGGCGAAGATCCAGTTCCTCTGCCGCCTGATGGACGAGGCGGAAAACCCCGTCGCCAACCGGGAAATCCAGGTGGGCACCGCGCTCCCCGGCGGAGGCGGCGGAAACTTCGCGCTCGCCGGTTTCAACTGGGGCGTGGACTGGGAGACGGTGACGACGGACGCCGAGGGGTACTTCCACCTTCTGTCCTACGAGGAAACGCGCAGTGCGGGCATCGCGACGAAGGGCCCCGAGTTGTTCTCCAGCAAGGGCGGCCGCAATTTCTTCGGCGGGGGACGGCGGGGTCGCGGAGACGCCGACGGACCCTGGGCCAATCCCCATATGCACATGGGGCGCCTGGACGCCGAAGGGGAAACGGTCTTCGTGATTCGCGAAGAGGTCGTGGTGGCGACGGGAGTTCTCGTCAACGCGCCCGACCCCGTGGGCGAATCCGGGTACTTCGCCCGCGTGAGGGGCGGCTCCGCGTTCTATCCCGCGCTTCCGGTCGAGGACGACACGTTCACGTTCTCCATCACTCCCGGCACAAGGGCGACGATCGAGATCGGCCAGAACGTCGAATCGACGGCGCGGCGCGACCGCAACTCGCGCGAGAAGACCGTCGAGATCGAATTCCCCGAAGAAGCCGGTCCCTTCGAGTTCGAGATCGAGTTCGAGGAACGCGCCTTCGTCGAAGGCGTCGTCTATCTTCCCGATGGCGAAGGAGCCAAGGACGTGACGGTGACGGCTCTCGGCGCGCGCGAGGCCACCGAAGGCGATGCTCCCGCGCCCGACCGGGGCGGCGGCCGGTGGGGGAACTGGAACGGGCGGGGCGACAACGGAAGCACGCGTATCGTCTCGCCGCCGACGGACGAAAGAGGCCGCTTCCGGATGGAACTTCCTCCCGCGGAGTCCTACACCTTCTCGACGGAAACCGAAACGCTTCCCGAAGACGCCAAGGGGTCCGATCCGCTCACGAAGTCGTGGACGGAAATCGAGGCGGGCGGAGAAGTCGAGCTCTGGCTCAAGACATCCTCCTATCTTTGGGGCGAGGTCTTCGACGCCCGCGGCTATCCGGTTCCCGAAGCGCAGGTCAACCTGCGCGGTCCCGACATTCCCTGGAATTCCCCGGACTTTCAGACCTACACGGACGCCGACGGCGTCTTCGAACTGAACATTCCCCCGATTCGTCTCGCCGTGCCCGATCCCGAAGAGCCGCCGGAGCACTACGTCTTCGCGTTCCACCGCACGTATGGCGGCGGCCTGGGGCAGGTGTTCCTCGACGACCCGGAGAACCGCGTGCAGGTGCGCCTGGCGGACTTCGCCTCGCTGCAACTGACGGTGACGGAGAACGGCGTGCCGGTTCCGGAAATCCGCTTCGCGCAGCTCTACACGGTCCCGGGATTCAGCCAGCCGGTCAGTTCCCGCAACAGCGGGCGCATGCGCGAAGAGGACGGAGTCTACAATTTCCGCTTCCTGCTGAAGGGACTCAGTTCCGTCAACGTCTGGACCGAAGGCGAGAGACAGGTGAGCGTCCGCACCGTCCTGATCGAGGACGACGGACCCGACCGCGTCGAGGCCGCCATCGACCTGGCGCAGCCCCCCGCCCGCAGCGGCAACTGACGACCCCTTCGCCGCGAACCGGGCTTGCCATCCGGGCCGGTGACGCGCTCCAAGGGGGCATCACGCCGGGAGACGACGAATGCCGAAGACCATCGAGGGCGACCTGAACGCCAAGGGGGCGAAATTCGCCATCGTGGCCAGCCGCTTCAACGCGCTGGTGACCAACGCGCTGGTGGACGGGGCGGTGGACTGCCTGGTGCGCCACGGCGCGAAGGACGAGGACATCCTCGTCGTTCGCGTGCCCGGCGGGTGGGAGCTTCCTCTGGCGGCGAAGCGAATCCTCCAGCGCGGCGGCGTCGATGCCGTCATCGCGCTCGGCTGCGTCATGCGCGGCGAAACGCCCCACAACGAGTACATCACCGCGGAATGCGTGAAGGGCCTCGGCCAGCTCTCGATGCAGCACGACGTTCCCGTCACGTTCGGCGTGCTGACGCCCAACACGCTGGAGCAGGCGCTGGAACGCTCGGGACTGAAGATGGGCAACAAGGGCGCCGAAGCCGCGGAAGCGGCCATCGAAATGGTCAGCCTGGGGAAGAAGCTGAAGTAGTCAGTCCGGTGGCTGCGGCAGTCAGTTCGCTTGAGCGGGACGCTCAAGCCACCCTTTCCGCGCCGCGTCGCGGTCCTTTTCCAACTGGGCTTTCAGCCCGTCGATGTCCTCGAACTTCCGTTCGCCGCGCAGGCGTTCGATGAATTCGACGACAAGCGTCGCGCCCGTCAGGTCTCCGTCCCAGTCGATCAGGTGGACTTCGGCGCGGTGGTCGCGGCCGCCGACGGTCGGCCGCCAGCCGATGTTCATCATGCCGGGAATGCGCGGGTCTCCGCCGTCGATGCGAACGGCGACGGCATAGACCCCGTCGCCGGGAAGAAACGTCGCGGAGTCGGTCCGCAGATTCGCGGTGGGGAAGCCGATCGTCCGGCCCAGCGCGTCGCCACCGACGACCGGCGCCTCGATGCGGTGCGGGCGCCCGAGCATCTTCGCCGCCGACGCCACGTCGCCCTGCACCAGGCACTCGCGAATGCGGGTGCTGCTGATGCGGTGGCCGCCGCTCCTGATGGGTTCGAGTTGCTCGTAGCTGTAGCCCAGGTCCCCGGCCATCTCCTGAAGCAGACCCGGCCCGCCGTATCCCATGTGGCCGAAGCGGAAGTTCACGCCGCTGTGGATCGTCAGCGCGCGGCACCGCCCCACGAGAACGTCGCGAACGAAGTCGGCGGCGGGGATGGACGCCACGGTGCGGTCGAACCGGATGCCGACGAGAATGTCGAGGGGGAGCTCTTCGAGGAGCCGGCGCTTGACCGGCCAGGGGGTCAGCAGCGGCGGGCACTGGTCCGGCGAGACGACGGAGCGCGGATGGTTCTGGAACGTGAAGACCAGGGCGAGTCCGCCGGTGGCGTGGGCTTCGCCGGCGATCCGGCCAAGAAGCGCGCGGTGCGCGACATGCACGCCGTCGAAGGTTCCGACGGCGGCGTGCACGGGCTGCGAAACGGCGCCAAGGTCGATCGCATCGATGGACTCGAAGAGCATCATGGCGCGCGAACGGTCGGTGCGGCCGGCCCGCGAAGCCAGCGAAAAGGATCAGTCGCCGCGTTCGAGGAGAACTTCGGCGCCCGGCGAGAGTGAGAAGCGCTGCGCGGCGCTGCCCCCGTTCACGCCGATCGCCAGCCGGCCGGCGGAATCGAAGTAGAGGACGGGACGCTCCGGCGGCACGTCGGCGTAGGTGCGCGAGAGACCGGCGACGTGCTCGCGACCGATGGACATTCGGACGGGTTCCGTGGTCACCCAGGGCTCCGCTTCGCTGCGGCGCAGATTCGTCGCGCAGTTGCCGAAGCGGTCCGTGCCGACGATCGTCAGCCGAAGCGCGGAGCCTTCGGGGCGCACTTCCGGCAGCGGCGCGGTCACCGGGCTGCCCTCGAACGGAGTCGTGAATCGAAGGTGATCGTCGCCCCGCGCGACGAGCGCGGCGGCCGGCGCGAAGACATCGCGCCCGTGAAACGTCGCGGACCGGTCGGGCGCGATGGGGCCGAAGGCCGCGATGGTTCGCAGAGAAACGCCGCTCCCCTGAAGGACCGGAGTCAGCACACCGTTGTCGGGGGCGATGAACGTTCGGGTGCCGGAAACGGCGAGCAGCGCGCGGCGCCCGGTCCCGACGCCGGGATCGACGACGACGCAGACGACGGCGTCGTCAGGCAGGTGGGGAAGGCTGTCCTCCAGAACGACGACCGCCGCGCGAACGTCCTGCGGCGGGATGTCGTGCGAGAGATCGATGACGGTGGACCGGGGCGCATGACGGTGAATCGCGCACTTCATGATTCCCGCGAAGGGGTCGCGCGTTCCGAAATCCGTGAGCAATACGACGGGTCGCGACATGACGATGCCTCCGGCTGGTGCCGGAGGCATCGCTATCGTCTTCCGTCGTCGAAGCCAACCGGGAAGATGGTCCCGTCAGACTTCGGCGGTTTCGGGCTTCATATTCATTTCGTCGGAGGTGCGCCGGCGCGAGACGTTCTCGTCGTCGGCCTTGCGGATGTCCTCGGAAAGAAAGGCTTCCATTTCCTTCAGACAGTCGAAGAGGTCGTGGAAGTCCTCCTTCCAAACCATGACCCGGTTGCGCATCTTGCGGTCACCCTCCTTGCGGGTGCTTTCGCTGATGACCACGTACTTCTCGCCGTTGCTGTCGGCCTTGACGTCGAGATAGTACGTCCTCTTTCCGCCTCCGAGCTTGCGCGTGAAGAGTTCGTCGAAGTTCGGCATGATTGCCACCCCCTGGGTTCTTTTCCGCTGCCTGTCCACGCATCTCTTTGCCGCACCGTTCTTCCAAGTGGTCCCTCGGCAAATGGACACTGGATCGCAGTGCACTTCAGAAGGCCATCCGACAACGGTGTCGGCAAGGCAATTCTGGCATCGTGCGTGCGGTTTGGACCCGCTGGCGGCCGGGGCGAATGTGTATGGACATTGCCCACAGAGACCGCAAAGAGTTGCGCGGTTTCGATGACTTGAAAGGTCGGGAGCGCCAACGATGAACAATGGTTTCAGCACGCCCCGCAAGCGCTTGCGCGTGGTCCTGATCGCCAGTCTCGCCGCTCTGGCGGCTGTCTTCGTCGCTGTGATCGCATCGAGGAGGACGGACCGCGTCGAGACAGCGGAACCCGCCCCGGCCGGCGGCGAGCTCCGCCGGAACAACGGGGCGGATTCCGGCGGCGACAGCCCGCTTGCAGCCGGCGAAGCCGGATTTCGGAACGCCGACTCTCCGGCCGATTCGAGTCACTCCGTTCCCGAAACCGACCCCGCTCCTGCGGCATGGCGCGTCACCGTGTCGGGTCGCGCGTTCGATACCGCCTTCGGCAGGGGGGTGGGGGGTATCGTCGTGACAGGCATCGCCGATGAGGCGGCGCAAACGACGGAAGAGGACGGCTTCTTCGAGGTCGCTGCGATGGCGGAACCCGACGGCGTCGGCTATCTCGCGATCTCCGTTCCGCCGGGCTGGATCGCGACGGGCACGGATGGGGAGGGGCGTATCGCGTTCGAGGCGGAGCGGGGCGAGACGGCCGCGCGCGCTTTCGTCGCCCTGAAACGCGCCGCGCCGCTCGACGGGATCGTGCTGCTGCCGGACGGAACCACGCCCGCAGCCGGTGCGGCGGTCTCTGTCAGCATGGTTCGCGCGGAAACGCTCCGGACGGAAACCAGGGTCGCGGGCCACGCGACCGTCTCCGACGAACGCGGTGTCTTCAGAACGTCGCTCTACCCCGCCGCACGCAATCGCATCGAAGCGCGCATGGACGACATGATCGCCGTCGAAACGATCACGACGGACGAGAGCCTGGAACCGGTGGAGACCGTACTGGTTCTGCAGCGCTCGGCGTCCGTGACCGGAACCGTTACGACACCCGGGGGCGCACCGGCGCCCGGCGTGCGGGTTCTGGTGCTCGGCACCGGTCGGGGCGGCGAGGCCGCGACGGCTCGCGCGCTCACCAACGAGAAGGGCGCCTACGAAGTGCGCGGCGTGACGCCGGGCGACGTCGAGGTCTCGCTGGACGTTCCCCCGAACTCGGGCTTCTTCGCGCCCGATCCGGTGCGGCTGACGCTCGCCGGAGGCCAAGGCCCGACCGACGTCGATTTCGTACTCTCGGAAGGCGACGCGATCGAGGGCTACGTCTACGGTCGCGACAGCCAACCGCTGGAGGGGGCGACGATCGCAGGGCCCGAGACGCTACGGCTCGGCGCGAACCCCTGGAGCCCGCAGTACCAGCCGGGATGGGCGGACGCGGAACCGCTGAGAACGGACGCCAACGGATACTTCCGCGTCGCCGGCGTTCCGCCGTGGGGAACGCTGCCGGTGCTCACCGTGTCGCACCCCGAGTACATTTCGCAAACGCGGCGGAACCTGACGATGCTGGACGGCGTACAGCGGTTCCGTCTGACGATGGAGAGCGCCGTGACGCTGACGGCGTTGTGGGAGGAGGACCGCTCTCCGGTGACGTTCTACGCATACAGGCTGCTGCGGGCGGGATGGAACGACTTCCAGTACGAGACGGGGCACAACTCCATCGACGTGTTCGCTGCGGACGGAAGGACGGAAATCGCCGACATCGAACCGGGAGAGTACACGGCGGAGGTCACGGTGCTGCGCCCCGACGGAAGTCTCTCGGACCTGCGGGATTCGGTGGCGTTCGAGATCGAGGCGGGCGGAGAAAGGCAGGACCTCGAACTGCTGATGTCGGGCGGCTTCTTCGTTTCCGGCGTCGTCCTCCGGATGCCCGACGGCGCGCCCGTCGGGAACGCGACCGTTCGGTTCGTGCCGCCAAGCATCGACTGGCGGCGCCCGGTGTTTCCGTCGTCGGACGCGTTTCGCATCGGTTCCACGACGACGGAGGGCGACGGGTCGTTCGAGTTCGTCGGCGTGCCGCCGGGCCGCTACACGCTCGTGGCGGAAGCCGGCGAACTCCGCATGAAGATCGCGCGCGACTTCGAGGTCGGCACGACTCCCCCGCCGCACCAGCGGCTGGAGGTCTGGGATGGCGCGGCGATTCTCGGCTATGTCACCGGTCCGGACGGAACGCCCCTGGCCGGCACGCGCACGATCCACCAGGAACACGGGCCCAACACGGACCACTGGGTGTCGAGGGAATCGCGAACCGATGCGGACGGGTTCTACAATTTCGTCGGCGTACAGGGCGGTTCGCACTTCGTCACGGTATCGGAGCCGCGTCTCGGCCTGACGGACCGCAGAAGCGTCGATGTGCAGCTCGGCGAGGAGGCGCGGCTGGATTTCGACTTCTCCGACGGAGTGACGCTGACCGGGACGGTTCGGGTGAACGGCCATGCGCCCGGCAGCCGACAGATGTCGGTCTACCTGGCCGGGGCGGACGGGTCCTTCAGCGATCTGTTCAACGTCGAGCCGGACGGCCGGTACGCGGCAAGGGTCAGACCTGGACTCTACAACGTTCTGGTCCAGAGCGGAAGCGTCCAGGGCGAGGGCGAGGAAGTCGCCGTCTCCGCCACGCCCGCCGTCCAGACCCGCGACATCGACATCGACATCGTGCCTGCGGATATCGTCATCGAGTTTCCCGAAGGCGAGGAGTTCCAGCCGGGACACGTCGTCATCGCGCCCCGCGACATGAAGGCGAAGTACCGCTATATCCGCCACGAGGCGCAGCAGGAGAACCGCCACCTTCCCGAGATGCTCGGCGGCGACTACATCGCCTCCTTCACGAGCGAAGACGGAGACTGGCAGGGCGATTCGGACTGGGTGGCGCTTCGCCTCGGTGCCGACAACGTCTTCTTCATCCAGGCGGAGCGACTGCCCCGCACGGCCCGCATCGGCGGCTGGACACGCGACGGGCTGACGCTCCAGTTCCAGCCCTACCGCTTCGACATCACGAGTTTCGCTTCGGGCGCCGCGACCTACGAGGTGATCGTCGACTACGAACGCGGCCGCCACGCGGTGGTGATCGACCGCGTCGCCCTGCTGGAGAACGGACGGGTGGTGGCGGAGGACGTCCACGAGGGCTGGTCGGGGTTCGACAAGATCGGCACGCGGTATTCCCTGCCTTTCCACGACGCGCGGTCCAACGCCATCCTGACGGTGGAGGTCACCATGCGCTGCGACGGCGGCACGGACTCCGAGGGGTCGGTCTATCTGCGGGTGCGGTAGGGCCGCGGGGCGAGTTTGCACTCGCCAGGGCGCCCTCCCGTCCGCCAGAGTGCGGTTCGGTCGAATCCAAACGGCAAGGATGGCGAGCATGGCGAAGCTGACGGTGAGAGAGAACGGCCCGCTGAAGGTGGAGGGCGACTTCACGCTCTCCGACATGGAGGGCAACGTGTACTCGACGGAAGGGAAACCGGCGATCTTCATCTGCCGGTGCGGGGCGACGAAGAACACGCCCTTCTGCGACGGCACCCACAAGACCTGCGGGTTCCAGGGACCCAGCCGGGCGGTCTGACCAGGGCTTCATTTGGGCTTGTGCTGGCGGGGGGTTGGTGATCCTTCGCGCTCGCCGCTCCCGACGAAACGGCAGAAACCGGATTCCTTGAACACACGACTCGAACTGGCGATGCTCCCCCAGCCCACTCTGACGACGTGCGGGCCGACCTGCCTGCACGCCGTCTACCGCTACTACGAGGACGACATCGGACTCGACCAGGTCATCGCAGAAGCGCAGCAGTTCCCCGGCGGGGGGACCCTGGCGGTGTTCCTGGGATGCCACGCCCTGAACCGCGGATACGACGCGACCATCTACACCTACAACCTGGAGATATTCGACCCGACGTGGTTCGGCCTCTCGACGCCGGTGCTGATCGAGAAGCTGGAGCGGCAGGCGGCGGTGAAGTCCAACCCGAAGCTCCGCCACGCGACGGAGGGATACCTGGCGTTCCTTCGGAGCGGCGGGGAGATTCTCTTCGAGGAGCTGAGCCCGCGTCTTCTACGCCGCCATCTCAAGGCGGGCGCGCCGGTCCTGACGGGCCTGAGCGCGACGTATCTCTACAAGAGCCCTCGCGAACTTCCCAACTGCGAGTACGACGACGTGGCCGGCGAGCCCTCCGGGCACTTCGTGGTCCTGCACGGCTACGACCGCGACACGAAAGAGGTCTTCGTGGCGGACCCGTGGAAGCCGAACCCCCTTCGCGGCGATCACTACTACAGCGTGCAGATTCCGCACGTCGTGAATTCCATCCTTCTCGGCATTCTGACGTACGACGCCAATCTGCTGGTCATCGAACCGCGCGAGGAGAAAGCCGCTTCCAGGTGAAACCTTCCAACGACGTTCTCGTCGTCGTCAGCAACCCGAAGGACTGGCCGCTCGAGATCGAAGGTGCGCAGGTGGTTTCCGCGCGCCAGTATCTGACGAGCAGCGAGTTCAGCCAGACGCGCGGCCTGCGGGTCTTCAACCTCAGCCGCTCCTACAAGTACCAGAGCCAGGGATACTACGTGTCGCTGCTGGCGGCGGCGCGGCGGCACAAGCCGCTCCCCTCGATCTCCACCATCCTGGACCTGCGCTCGCCCCTGCTGACGCGCTACGTGTCGGAGGAGCTTGAGGACCTGATCAACAAGAGCCTCCATCCGATCCAGAGCGACCGGTTCACGCTCTCGATCTACTTCGGCCACAACCTGGCGAAGCGCCACGACCGGCTGAGCGCGCGGCTCTTCAAGCTGTTTCCCGCCCCGCTGCTGCGGGCGGAGTTCGCCCGCGACGAGAACCAGCCCTGGCAGCTGCGCACGATCCGCGCGATGCCGGCCGGCGATCTTCCCGACGACCACCACGACTCGGTCCTGGAGTTCGCCCGCGACTACCTCAGCAAGCGCCGCCACAGCGAGAGCGAGATGGACAAGCTGCTGGAGAGCCGCTACGAGCTGGCGATTCTCTGGGACGAGAACGAGGAGCACGCGCCCTCGACGGAGAAGGCGATCCAGAAGTTCGTTCGCGCGGCGGAGAAGCTCGACTTCGGCGTGGAGGTCATCGGCAGGGACGACTATGGCCGCATCGCCGAGTTCGACGCGCTCTTCATCCGCGAGACCACCAACGTCACGCACCACACGTACCGCTTCGCCCGGCGCGCCGCGGCGGAAGGCGTCGTCGTCATCGACGATCCGGAATCCATTCTGCTCTGCACGAACAAGGTGTTCCTGGCGGAGCTGCTGACCGGCCGCGGAATCCCCATTCCGAAGACCCTGATCGTGCACCGCGACAACGTGCAGGACGTGGAGCGCGAGATCGGCTTTCCCTGCATTCTGAAGGAGCCCGACAGCGCGTTCTCCCTGGGGGTGAAGAAGGCCTCCAACGCCGAGGAGTTCGCCGAGCGCTCCAGGCGCCTGCTGAAGGACTCCGAGCTCTTCATCGCGCAGGAGTTCCTCCCCACGGCGTTCGACTGGCGCATCGGCGTGCTCGACCGCGAAGCGTTCTACGCGTGCCGCTACCACATGTCGGGCAAGCACTGGCAGATCGTCACGAAGAACAAGAAGGGCGAGGAGGTCTACGGCCGGGTCGAGGCGGTGGACATCGCCGATGCCCCGCCGAAGGTCGTCGAGACCGCCGTGAAGGCCGCGAACCTCATCGGCGACGGTCTGTACGGCGTGGACCTGAAGGAAACGGAGAACGGAAAGGTCTACGTCATCGAGGTGAACGACAACCCGAACATGGACGCGGGCTACGAGGACGCGGTCCTCAAGGACGAGCTGTACATGCGGGTGATGCGGTCGATTCTGCGGCGGATCGAGTCGCGAAAGAAGGGTGCGGGGCGATGACGAAGCGTTTGCCGCTGTTCGGCGGCTATGGCGTCGAACTCGAGTACATGATCGTGGACGGAAAGACTCTCTCGGTGAAGCCGGTCGCGGGGCACGTGCTCCGCGACGGGGAGGGCGCGATCCAGTCGGAGGTCGAGCGCGGCGACATCTCGTGGTCGAACGAGCTGGTGCTGCACGTCGTCGAGCTGAAGACGAACGGCCCCGCTCCGGGGCTCGCGGGGCTTGCCGCGAAGTTCCAGGAGTCGGTGCGCGAGATCAACGGATCGCTCGCCGAGATCGGATGCCGCCTGATGCCGGGCGCGATGCATCCGTGGATGAACCCCGCGGTGGAAATGAAGCTCTGGCCGCACGAGTACAGCCCCGTCTACGAGGCATACCACCGCATCTTCGACTGCGTGGGGCACGGATGGTCGAACCTCCAGAGCACCCATATCAATCTGCCGTTCCGCGACGACGCGGAGTTCGGCCGCCTTCACGCGGCGATTCGCGTGGTGCTGCCGATTCTGCCGGCTCTCGCCGCGAGTTCGCCCGTCTGCGAGTCGAAGACGATGCCGAACCTGGACCACCGCCTGGAGGTCTACCGCTTCAACTCCCGCAGGATTCCCTCGATCTCCGGACACGTCGTTCCCGAGCCGGTCTTTACGGAGGCGGACTACGACACGCACATCTTCCAGCGCATGTACCGCGATATCGCGCCGCACGATCCGGAAGGCGTGCTGCAGGACGAGTTCCTCAACAGCCGCGGCGCCATCGCCCGCTTCGGCCGCGGCACCATCGAGATCCGCGTGATCGACATCCAGGAATGCCCGGCGGCGGACCTGGCGGTGGTGGAGCTGACCTGCGAGCTGGTCCGCGCGCTGACGGACGGCTCGCTCTCTTCGCTGGCGGACCAGATGTCGTGGTCCGAGGTGGAACTCGAGAAGATCCTGCTGGCGACGATCCGCGACGGCGGCGACGCGATCCTGGACGATCCGCGCTATCTGGAGCTGTTCGGGCTGAGCGGCGTCGCGCGGACGACGGCGCTGGACCTCTGGCGCCATGTGGCCGAGCGGGTGCTGCCGAACGGCTCCGCCGACCCGGAAGTCGGCGCCGCCCGCCGGGTGCAGCTCGAAGAGGGTTGCCTCGCCAGGCGCCTGGTCCGTTCGCTCGGGGGCGAAACGTCGCGCGAGGCGCTCGGCCGAACCTGGAGCCGGATGTGCGACTGTCTGGAAAACGGGGAAATGTTCCGTGGCTGATTTCGATCGACTTGTCGTCACATGCGAGCACGGGGGGAACCGCGTGCCGGCGAAATACCGCGACGCCTTTCGCGGGCACGAGGACCTGCTCGGATGCCACCGGGGATGGGACGGCGGCGCCCTCGAAACGGCCCGCATCGTCGCCGCCGAGTTCGAGGCCCCGCTGCACACGAACACGGTGACGCGCCTTCTGATCGATTTCAACCGCTCGCTCGGCAACCCCGAGATGTTCTCGGAGGTCTCCGCCGGGTTCCATGCCGACGAAAAGAGAAAGCTGATCGAGGAGTACTACCTTCCCTACCGCCGCGCCGCAGAGGAGCGCATGGCCGACTGGATCGGCTCGGGGCTGACGGTGCTGCACCTCTCGATGCACACGTTCGGCTCGGTCGTGAACGGCGTGCGGCGGAACGCCGACGTGGGGCTCCTGTACGATCCCGCCTGTCCCGACGAGGTGACGTTCTGCAAGGAGTGGAAAGCGGCGCTTCTGGAAACGGCTCCGGACGTTCCCGTCCGCCGCAACTATCCGTATTCGGGAACCGACGACGGGTTCACCCGCCAGCTTCGCGCGCTGTTTCCTCCGGACCAGTACGCCGGCATCGAGCTGGAGCTGAACTCGCGCGACTTCTATGAAGACGAAAAAGCATGGAAGCGCCTGCGCGACAGGACCGTCGCCGCGCTCAAGCGATGCCTGCGCATTCCGCGAAATGCGGCGCGGTGACGGCTGAGGCGAAGGCGGTCCCTTTCGAAGGCGGCGGCAGGAGCGGCGGTGCACGGGGCTCGCGACGTCCGCGTAAGCCGGCGAACTCCGTCGCTTCGCGCATCCGCGAAACGATGCGCCTCTCGATCGTCGAGGGGTGCGCGACCCAGATATTCCTCAACTTCACGGCCGGCAGTCTTCTCACCGGATACACGCTGCACTTGGGCGGCGGACCGGTGGAGCTGGCGGCGGTGGCGAGCGTTCCGCTCGTCGGCCAGATGGCGTCGCCGCTGGCGGCGTGGGCCCAGGCACTCTTTCCAAGACGACGACTGCTGGTCACCTGGCTGGCCGCCGCAGGGCGGTTCATCTGGCTGTTGCCCGCGCTGTTTCCGCTGCTCTCCATGCCGCGGGAGTCCGCCGCGTGGTATCTCGTCCTCGTGGTCGCCGTATCCAGCGTGTTCCAGGCGTCGGCGGGCGCGGTGTGGGCCGCGTGGATGGGGGAACTCGTGCCCGACCGGCGAAGGGGCCGGTACTTCGGACTGCGCAACGGCATCCTCTCGACGACCGGCATGGGTGCGAACCTCCTGGGGGGCGTGCTGCTGGACGCGTTGCCGGAACCGCTCAACTATCAGGCGATGATCGTGCTCGCTCTCGTCTGCGCGGCGGCGGGAATCCGGCTGTACTCGAAACACTACGAACCGCCGCTCGCCCGCGACTCCCTCGGAATCCGGGACGTGTTCGCGACGCCGATGCGCGACCGCAACTTCCGCCGCTTCCTCTGGTTCGCGATGTACTGGCAGGCCGCCGTTCTCGCCGGCTCGCCCTTCGTCTATCCGTATCTGCTCGACCACATGGGGATGAGCTTCACGCAGATCGCGCTGTGGAGTTCGCTCGCGGCGGCGACGACGCTCGTGACGTCGCCGCTCTGGGGGCGGCTCGCCGACCGGGTCGGAAACAAGCCGGTCCTCGTGGTCTCGACGGTCATCGCCGGCAGTCTGCTGCCGCTTTCGTGGATTCTCGCCACGCCCGGGAATCTCACCATGATCTGGATCAGCGCGGTTCTGGACGCCATCGCCTGGGGAGCCATCAACCCGGCGATCTTCAATCTGGCGCTCGCCTCTGCCCCCAAGCGCAACCGCGTCTCCTACATCGCGATCTTCAGCTTCGCGACGGGACTCGCCGGGTTCGCCGCCGGCATGGCCGGGGGCATGCTCGTCCGCGCGACCGGCGGTCTGCAGTTTGCCGTGGCGGGCTACGAATGGACGCCTTACCATACGATCTTCCTCGTCAGCGGCCTGGTCCGCTGCGGCGGATGGATTTTCCTGAGAGGCGTGCGGGAAACGCACGCGTGGTCAATGGGCGACGCCATGCGCGCCTTCCGCCGGTGGACCGGCGGCAGCTTCTTCTGGAGATAGGACGGAACCGCCATGCCGATCGATTTCGAATCGAGGATCGTTCACAACCTGCTGGCTTCGGGCATCCTGATCGTTCTGGTCGCGATGCTGCAGTGGCTTCTCGTGGTGCGCGTCCGTTCCTTCGCCACCAGGGACATCGAGGCGCGCCGCCGCTGGGTCGTCGGCATCCGCAACGGAGCGGTTCTGCTGACCCTCGCCGGGCTGCTGACGATCTGGGCCACGGAACTCCGAACGCTCGCCTTCTCCCTGGTGGCGTTCGCGGTGGCGATCGTCGTCTCGATCAAGGAACTCATCATGTGCCTGAGCGGAACGTTCGTGCGAACGGCGGGGCGCTCCTTCGACCTTGGCGACAGCATCGAGATCGGGGACATCCGCGGCGTCGTCATCGACCGCAACTTCCTGACGACGACGATTCTGGAGATCGGCCCCGGCCAGAACGTCCACCAGCGCACCGGCCGCGCCATCACCATTCCGAACTCCGTGTTTCTCAACACGCCCGTCGTGAACGAGACCTTCACCGACCGCTACGTGCTCCACGTCTTCAGCGTCCCGCTCAAGACCGGGGACGACTGGCGGGCGGCGGAGAAGAGGATACTGGAAGCCGCATGCGCGGAATGCAGCCCCTGGCTCGACGACGCGCGGCGGCACATGGAAGGCCTTTCCTCGCGGCACAGCCTCGACGCCCCCAGCGTCGAGCCGCGCGTGACGCTCTATCTCCCGGAACCCGAACGCATCGACCTGCTCGTCCGCATCCCCGCCCCCTCGACGAAGAAGGGCCGCGTCGAACAGGCCATTCTCCGCCGATATCTGAACGGCCGCGCCGATGAGACGGAACCGAAGTAGCGTGGAGCGGAGAAGCCCCGCCCACCTTCCAGGCCGGGACGATCGTCAGGGAAACTGGCTGCCGGTCAGCAGCGAGGAGAGCAGCGTGTTCGCCTCGTCCGCCGGAAGAGGGCGGTAGAAGAAGAAGCCCTGGGCGAAGTCGTAGGGGATGCCCTTCATGGCGGTCAGGATCGACTCGCTTTCGATGCCCTCGACGACGACGCGAAGGTTCAGCGCGCGGCCCACCCCGGCGATGGCCGAGAGCAGGTTGCGGTCGGAGACTTCGCTGTCGATGCGCGTCACGAAGGAGCGGTCGATCTTCAGGGCGTCCAGCGGGAACTTCTGCAGGTAGCTGAGGGAGGAATAGCCCATTCCGAAGTCGTCGAGGTAGAGTTCGACGCCGAGTTCGCGCAGCTCCGCGAACACCAGGCGCACCATCTCGGGCCCTTCCGTGATGACGGACTCGACGATTTCGAGAACCAGACTGGAGGGTTTGAGGTTCGTTTCCCTGAGAATTCGCCGCACCATGGGCACGAAATCAGGGTGGCAGAACTGGCGCGGCGAGACGTTGACGGCCATGCGAAGGGTTTCGGCGTTGGGGTGGGCGGTCTGCCACTCGGCGGCCTGGCGGCACGCGGTTTCCAGGACGAAGGAGCCGATGGGGATGATCAGGCCGTTCTCCTCGGCGGCGGCGATGAAATCCATAGGCGCCATCGTCTCCCCCTCCGGATGGTTCCACCGGATGAGAGCCTCGAAGCCGACGAAGTGCTTTTCGCCGGGAGACAGGATGGGCTGGTATTCGAGGCTGAACTCGTTGCGCAGCAGGGCGTTGCGCAGCTCGGTTTCGAGGCGGAGGGCCTGGGTCGCCTTCTCGTGCATCCGTCCGTCGAAGACGGAGATGCACCCGCGGCCGCTCGCCTTCGCGTTGTACATGGCGGCGTCGGCGTCCCGCAGCATGTCCACGTGGGACTCGTACTCCGGCGCGTAGGGGGCGGCGCCGATGCTGACGTTCATGAAGACTTCCTGGCCGCGCAGGCGGAAGGGTCGCGCGAAGCAGTCCAGGATGCGCTGCGCCGTTCCCATCATTTCCTCGCCCGTCGCCGCGACGATGAACACGAACTCGTCGCCACCCAGGCGCGCGACCGTGTCGGTGTCGCGCTGGCACTCGACGAGGCGGAGCGCCACCTTCTGGAGAAGCTCGTCCCCCGCCAGGTGCCCCAGGCTGTCGTTGATGTTCTTGAACCGGTCGAGGTCGAGGAACAGAACGGCGAACATGCCGTCGCCGCCGTTCCTCGCGTCCGCGATCGACTCCTGCAACTTGTCGAGCAGCAGCTTGCGGTTCGGCAGGTTGGTGAGCGGGTCGTAGAAGGCCTGCTGGAGGAGCTGTTCGCGCGAGCGCCGCTTTTCCGTGATGTCGGTCAGCGTCGCGACGAAGCCGCCGGCGGTGCTTCCAGGATCGTGGCGGACGATGGAGATCTCGCACCAGAACCGCGTGCCGTCCAGGCGGCGGAGCTGGGCGTCGCGCACGTCGATGCCCTGGCGGCGGATCTGGTGCACAACGGCCCGCGTGTAGCTGTCGAAGGAGCTCTCGTCGGCGAAGAGCGAGGCGAGCGACACGCCGATCAACTCCTGCGTGATGTTCGAAGCCGGATTGATCAGATTGTTCAGGGCGTGGTTCGCGAACTCGAACCGCCAGTCCGGCGTCAGCATGCAGAGCCCGTGGGGGGTGCTGCGCATCACGGCCTGGTACCGCATCTGGGACTTTTCGAGGCGGTCGCGGTTGCGCGAAAGCGCCCGCGTCCGCTTCTCGACGAGTTCCTCCAGGTGCTGCTGGTAGTTGTAGTTCTCCTGCTGGAGCCGGCGGTTGAGGTCCTCGATCTCCTTGAGGCGGACGGCACCCCGCACGACGCGCTTCAGCACGCCGTCGGAAACCGGTTTGACCAGTTCGTCGAAGAGGCCCGCCCTGGCGCACTCCCGCCAGGAGGAAAACAGCGGCGCGTCGCCGATGAGAACCACCTGGATGCCCGGCGCCACGTGATTCACGACCTCGACGAAGCCCGAGAGCGTGGCGGGATCGACGGGCGCGTCCGTAATCAGGACGTCCATGGTGAAGTTTTCGAGCAGGCGCCGCGCCTCGGTGAAGGTCTCCGCCTGGTGAACGCTGAAGTCGGCGTCCTCCATGAAGACCGTCAGCGTGCTGCGAATCTCGGACTCGCCGCCCACGGCCAGAATTCGAATCGGATCGGTCATGCCCTTGTCGATTGCCATCCCCAAGAATCCGTAAAGCGTGGAGGGACCCCGGCGGTCCGGTCCAGTCGAAAGCGAGCCGTGGCCCGACGATTCGCAAAGTTGCCGGAACCCGCCGCAGAATGGAGAAATGCTTTGACGCGGCGAAACGTTTCGCGGCGAATAGGGTAACAACGTAACGGATCTGCTTGCTTCTTCGCGCACGGGTGCGGGCGGGTCCACCGATGCCGAGGCCCAAGCCATGCCCCCAAAGTCCGAATCCGCCGGAAAGATGACCATTCGGGACTTCGCCCGCCTGGCGAACACCTCCACGGCGACCGTTTCCCGCGCCTTCAGCAACAAGCCAGGCGTGTCGGAGAAGGAGCGCCGCCGCATTCTCCAGCTGGCCCGCAGGGCAGGCTACACGCCCAACCGCCTCGCCCAGAACCTGGCCCTCCGGAAGAGCCACTTCCTCGGTCTGGTGGCCGGCGACCTCGAGAACCCCGCCTACGTGCGGTTCTTCCGCGCGGTCCAGCAGACGATGGAGCCCCGCGGCTACCAGATCCTGATCGCGGATTCGGAGCGCAGCGCCGAGAAGGAACGCCACAACATCGCCGTCCTTCAGCAGCATCAGGCGGAAGGAATCCTCGTCTTTCCCGTCCACGACTGGGACAGCCGCTCCCCGCTGGACCACCTGGTCGATCTGCGGAGTTCGAACTTTCCCTTCGTCGTGATCGGCAAGATCGAGGGCTACGGATTCGACTGCGTGGCGGCCGAGGAGATCGAGACGGCCTCCGCCATGACCCGCCATCTGATCGAACTGGGGCACCGCCGCATCGGCTTCGTCGGCGCCGAACCGCACAACCGCTGCATCGTCGAGCGCCTCGAAGGCGTCCGGACGGCCATGCAGGCGGCGCGCCTGAAGCTGAACCCGCGCCACGTCATCGACCACCGGGAGGGCTGGATCGGCGAAACCGTCGGGATGCTGAAGGGCAAGGATGGCCCGACGGCCCTGGTGCTGGTGAACGAAGTCTTCGCGGGGATGCTCTTCTGGCCGCTGCGGGAGGCCGGTATTCGAATCCCGGAGGACGTTTCCGTCACGGCCTTCGGCGACAGCGTGTGGGCGCGCCACAACCGGCCCGCCCTGACGACGACCGCCGAGGACCTGGAGGAGGTCGCCCGCAAGTCGCTGGAACTGCTCTTGCAGCGCATCGAGTCGCCCGGGGGCCCGAGCGTGGCCTCCTACGTCGCCCAGAAACTCGTCGTACGCGGCTCCACCGCCCCGCCGAAGAGCTGATTTCCCCAGTCCCCCCTTGTCGCGGCACGGTCGTTGCCCGACCATCCGGCGAACCGCCGCTCCCGGCGGGGGGAAAGGTTGCCCGACGGCAGGACATGACCCACCCGGCCCGCATCAACAGACTGCTCAATACGCTGGAAATGCGCCGGCGCGCCGTCCGCATGGAGTCCATGCCGTGGTCCGTGCAGCTCGAGGTGACCACGAAGTGCAATCTGGCGTGCATCATGTGCGCGCGCGACAAGTACCACGGACGCGGTTCGCATCTCGAGGACGACATCCTCGAACCCGTCCTGCGCGATCTCGTCCCCATCGCCCAGGACATCATCGTGTCCAGCTTCGGCGAACCCCTCCTCTATCCCGGCATCGGGCGGCTCTTCGGCGAGATCGACCCCGCATCGGGACTGAAGCTCGGCTTCTTCACGAACTTTCTGCTCCTGGACGAGGAGATGGCGGAGCACATCGTCGACAGCGGAGTGGCCTATATCAACGCCTCGATCGACGGCGCGTCGAAGGAAACGTACGAAACGATCCGCCGGGGCGGCCAGTGGGAGACGCTGATCGAGAAGATCGAGCTGTTCGAACGCGTGCGCGCGCGCAAGGGCGCGAAGCTGCCCGTCGTGAACCTCTGCGTCGTCGGCTCGACGCTGAACGTCGACGAGGCGGCGGACTTCGTCGATCTCGCGAAGAGGCACGGCTTCGCCTCGGTCAAGTACAACCCGAACATGTACGTGGACGACGAGGAGATGGACCACCTGTCCCTCGTCCACGAACAGGCGAAGACCGTCCGCAGGTTTCGCGAGGCGCACCGCCGGGCCGTCGAGCTCGACGTCCACACGAACTTCCACCGCAAGCCCTTCAAGATCGACCTTCCGAAGGAACCCGTTCCGAGGCGCGGCGACGTCTCCGCGCTGGTCTACGCGCTCAACTCCGTCAAGCGCCTCTGGCGCCACGGCATCGGATGGCGCGTGGAGAACACCTGGCTGCAGAGCGGCGGCCAGCCCGGCGCGTTCGTCCATTTGGGCGCCATCAAGGCGCGCGACAAGGCCATCGACGCCATCCCCGTCGTCGGATCGCTGCGGCGCAAGGTCCCCATTCCCCACACGATTCCCAACGACGCGCCGCCGAAGAGCTGCGGAAACCCCTGGACGCACGTTCACATCAAGTCCGACGGGCTCGTGTATCCGTGCTGCTTCAGCGACGAGGTCATGGGCGACCTGCGCACGCAAAGCATCGGCGACATCTGGAACGGTGAGAAGTACCAGGACCTTCGCCGGTCGATGAAGACGCGCGAGTACTGGGCGAGCTGCCGCCGCGCGTCCTGCAACTGGGTCGAGGGCGCGCATTCCTCCATCTACGGCGCCGAAATCGCCGTGCTGCGGCCGGTGACGACCATCGACGGAACGGCGGGCGCCGTGCTTCCCCTGCGTATTCGCAACACCGCGCGGTTTCTCTGGAATCCGAGCGCGCGAAACGCGCCGAAGGAGGGCCTCGCCGCGGAGGTCTTCGCGTCGCGCGACGAGAAGATGATCCGCGAGAACACCCGCGACGCCCGCGTCACCCTCAGCTACCGCCTGCTCGGCGCGAACAACGAACTCGTCGACGAGGGAGACCACGTCGACGTTCCGCACGACGTCGTCATGGGCGGCTCCTTCGAGATGGACCTGGCCGTTCGTCCCGTCCGCTACGCGGGCCCGGTGAAGCTGAAGATCGATCTCGTGCACGAAGGCGTGACGTGGTTCGGCGAACGCGGCAACAGCGCGGCGGAACTCGACGTCGAGATCGCGAACGTGCCTTTCGCCGCGTACCTGTCGGCGTCGAACCGCAACGCCGTGGCGGCGGCGATGGACCGCGACAACGGGCCCGGCACGGAGCTCTCTCTTCCGATCCGCATCCACAACGTCGGAACCGGACCCATCGGCGGCGCTTCGCAAAGCGACGCGCTCTCCTGCCACTGGAAGAAGCGCGATGGCGGATATGCGGTATGGGAAGGCGCGAAGATCGCCGTCGTCGAGGAGATCGCGCCCGGCGAACACGCCGACCTGTCGCTCCCCGTTCTCGTTCCGCACGACCTCGCGGCGGGCCGCTACGACGTGGAAATCGATCTTCTCCGCGAAGGCGAAACGTGGCTGAGCACCTGCTGGAACAGGCCGCTTCTCAGCTATCCGACGCGCATCGCGATCGGTGACGGCGCGCGCCCGACCCAGAAGGACGCCGGCGGCAGGACACCCGTCTGGGAACCCCGCGGACAATGCGTCGCCAACACCGGCAACAAGGGAATCTGGTAGGGACCGACGAAGAACCATGGCCGAAGAAACGGAACTCGCAGCGAACGATCTTCTGGAAGTCCTCGACGCGAAGGACGCGGCGCGACTCGACGCGTTTCTCTGGTCGCTCTCGCCGGCCGACCGCGCGTGGGCGGTGTCGCGTCTCGACCGCGAGCGCTACGAGGCGCTGATGACGCTCCTCCCGCCGGAGGACGCCGCCGGTCTGCTGGAGGAACTCGCCGACGAACAGGCCCGCGACATTCTCGGCGCCGTCCTTCCCATTACCGCCGGCGTCGTCGCCGACGAAATCCCCAGTAACGTCCGCGCCGACATCCTCGGCGGCATGGATTTCAAGAGCACCGACGAAATCCTGCGCCACATGGACCCGGAGGAGGCCGAGGACGTTCGCGACCTGATCGCCTACCGGCCGGACACCGCCGGCGGCCTGATGATCACCGAGTACCTGGCGTACACCGACGGCAAGACCGTCGGCGAAATCATCCAGGACATGCAGGACCACGGCGAGGAATACGCCGACTACGACGTACAGTACGCCTACATCACCGATTCGGAAGGGCGGCTGGCCGGCGTGCTGCGCATGCGCGATCTGCTCTTCACGGCGAAGAAGCGCCCGGCCAGCGAGGTCATGATCCGCAACGCCGTGCATCTGCGCGACAGCCAGACGCTTGACCAGCTGACGCAGTTCTTCGACGAATACCGCTTCTACGGAGTTCCGGTGCTCGACGCGGCGGACCGCCTGGTGGGCGTGCTGCGCCGGTCGGCCGTCGAGGAAGCCGCGGCGGAGCGGGCCAACCGCATCTTCCTGAAGGTCAGCGGCATCATCGGGGGCGAGGAACTGCGCAACATGCCCCTGCGAATACGCTTCTCGCGACGGCTCTCCTTCCTGTCGCTCAATATCGTTCTCAACGTCATCGCCGCGGGCGTCATCGCGATGAAGATGGACGTTCTGGACCAGGTGATCGCGCTGGCGGTCTTCATGCCCATCATCAGCGACATGAGCGGCTGCAGCGGCAACCAGGCGGTCGCCGTCAGCATCCGCGAACTCGCCCTGGGACTCGTGAAGCCGCGCGACTTCATGCGCGTCTTCCGCAAGGAATTCGCGGTCGGCGTCATCAACGGCCTCGCGCTGGCGCTGCTGCTGGGGTTCGTCGCGTTTCTCTGGAAGGGCAATCCGTGGCTCGGCCTCGTCGCCGGCGCGGCGCTCGGGCTCAACACGGTGATCGCTGTGTGCTTCGGCGGGCTTGTGCCGCTGATTCTGAAGGGGCTGAAACTCGACCCCGCGCTTGTCAGCGGACCGATGCTCACGACGGTCACCGACATGTGCGGGTTCTTCCTGGTGCTGACGTTCGCGGGCGCGGTGGTGGAAAAGCTGGTCTGAGCCTGTCCGCGTGACACGCGCCGCGAAACGTCGCCAGGAGCGGTCGGACGCGGGCCCGTCAGCCCTCGTCCACCGTCACCTTTTCCATCTTGATGTCGGTCACGGGGCGGTCGCCCGGGCCGGTCTGCGCGGCTTCGATGGCCTGCACGATGTCGAGACCCTCGACGACTTCTCCGAAGACGGCGTGCTTGTTGTCGAGCCACGGCGTCGGCACCGTCGTGATGAAGAACTGGCTGCCGTTGGTGTTGGGGCCGGCGTTCGCCATGGAGAGAATGCCCGGCTTGTCGTGGCGCAGCGTGGGGTGGAACTCGTCGGCGAACTGATACCCGGGGCCGCCGCGGCCCGTGCC
>JAJFLJ010000151.1 GCA_021772755.1 Candidatus Sumerlaeota bacterium | reverse complement strand
TAAGGAGCTGGTTCTGCGCTTCGAGCTCCGCCGCCCTCTCCCGGCGGTCGTGCATGTCCCGCCATGTCAGGAACGCGGCGCAGAGCAGCGTCACCGAAAGGACGATGGCGAACACCTTGCGCTGGCGGGCGTGGGCCTTCTGCCTCTGTTCGTGGGCGTCGATCCGCCCGAGCAGGGGCTTGCGGTCCTCCTCGCGGCGAACCTGTTCCGCCTGCAGCCGGGCGAGCACGAGGTCGCCCGTATCGACCGCCGCCCGCGCGTATTCCTGCAGCACCTGGTCGCGAAGATCGAAGATGTCCTTGTTCTCGGGCCACAGACCGCGCGCGCGTTCCAGCAGGTGGTGCGCGCGGCTGAGAATCCGGTAGTCGCGCGTGTGCGAGTCGAGCATCTCCTCGACCTGCCCGATCAGCTTGCGCGCCTCGTCGCGCTTTCCCGCGCCCGAGAGATACACCTGGATGCCCTCGATGAACTCCTGCGCGTTTCGCAGCCGGTCCTGGGGGTGGGCCTGAAGACAGGCCATCGCATGGTTGGCGAGCTGGCGCGGGATTTCGCGGTCCGGCGCGCGCTTCTTCGGCGGCATCACGTCGCCGAGCCGCGCCATCGCGAAGCACTCTTCCGCCGTCGCGGCGTCGTATGGGGGGGAAAGCGTCAGAATCCTGTAGAGAATGCCGCCGAGCAGAAAGATATCCGTCTGCGCTCCCAGGTGCTTGGGCGTGTCGAGCGTCTGCTCCGGCGCCATGTAGGAGGGCGTGCCGGCGGGGTTGCGGGCGGTCTGGAGGCTCGACACGTAGGAGGTCGGCACGGCGGTGGACTCGCCCGACTCCACGTCCGGAATGTCGAGCGTCTTCACGGCCAGCCCCCAGTCCATCAGGACGACTTCGCCGAACTTGCCGACCATCACCTGCGACGGCTTGAGGTCCCGGTGAATGATCGCCTTGGAATGGGAGAAGGCGATCGCCTGGGCGACATCGACGAGAATCGCAAGATGCTTCGCCAGAAACTCGGGAACGGGAAGATGCTCGTCGGCGGCCATGATCTCCCCCCACGGCTTGCCGCGCACGAGTTTCATGGCGAGCAGCGGACGACCGGCCTCGTCCTGGCCGAAGTCGTGCACGGGAACGATGTTGGGGTGTTCCAGACGCGCGGTGGTCAGGGCTTCGAGACGAAACTCCGACTCCAGGGCCTTCGAGAAATCGGTCTCGTCCTCGTCCTCGCAATAGATGTCCTGACGGAGTCGCTTGACGGCGATGATGCGGCCGAGACTCTCCTGGACCGCTTCCCAAACCTCGCCGCAACCGCCCTGGCCGATTCGCCTGACGAACCGGAACGTGGCCGTCGGCGCGGTCTCCGCATCGACGGAACTGGCCCTGCCGGGCGCCCCTTCGACGATCGTCGCCCAGGTGGCAAGGTCGCCGCCTTTGGCATCGCTCGCCGACGTGGGGGGGAGGGTCGCAGGCGTGTCCTCCGGCGGAACATAGCTGGCGCCGGGATCGGAGGGCAGGTCCTCCGGCGGGGCGGTCGGCGCAGGCGAGTCCCCCCACGCCAATTGCTGAAACGAGTCGGTTTTGCCGGTCATTCGGTGGGATTGGCCGCCGGAATCTGGAAAATATGGAGGATCTGTCCGGCTCCTTCGCGTTCTTGCGGAGTATACCGGCGCTCCCTGGCTCGCCGCCGAAACTTCCCGACCGGATCGACCGGAACCGGATTGCGGACGTTGCCCGACAACAGGCTCCATGAGGGTCGCACGTCGTGGCACGGAACGGTCAACGGGAAACCCCGGCCATCTTTTCGATCGGTTTGCGCGTGACACGCGGCGCGGGGGGCTCCAGCATACCGGGTCCCAGCGAGACCAACCGGAGAAGAGCGAAATCGCATGGCTGTAACGATGCCGCCCGGCTTCGAGGCAAGGGCCGTCCTGGGCAAGGGCGCCATGGGCATCGTGTATAAGTGCTGGCAGCCCAAGCTCAAGCGCTTCGTCGCCATCAAGACCTGCAACATCAGCGAGTCCGTCGATGCCGGCCAGGACCCCGCGCGCCTGGAGGACGAAGCCCTCACCATCGCGCGCCTCAACCACCCCAACATCGTCTCCCTGATCGACGTCTTCAGCGACGACAAGAACATCTATCTGATCATGGAATACCTGGAGGGGCCGCCGATTTCGCGGTTCCTCAACCGCAAGGCCGACCCGCAGAAGCTCGGCCCCCTGGTCGACATGCTCGACCTCAGCTTCAGCCGCGTCTTCAAGGACGACGCCGCCTGCCAGATCGGCATCTCCGTCTCGCGGGCGCTGGAATACGCGCACTCGCGAAAGGTCCTTCACCGCGACGTCAAGCCCGCCAACATCGTCATGACCCTCGACCGGCACGTCAAGCTGCTGGACTTCTCCATCGCCCGCGACCCCCAGCAGGAGAAGGAGGGCCGCACGCTGACCGGCACCGTGTTCGGCACCGTCCAGTACATGTCGCCCGAACAGATTCTGAGCAACCCGCTCGACGGACGCACCGACGTCTACGCACTGGGCTGTTCGCTCTATCACATGGTCTCGGGCGAAGTGCCCTTCAGCGACAACAACGACATCAACGTCTGCCTCTGCCACGTCAACGAAACGCCGCCCGACATCCTCAGCCTCAACCCGCTGATTCACCCGGTGCTGGTCGACGTCATTCTGAAGTGCATGGAGAAGAAGCCCGAGGACCGCTACGCCAACTCCGCCGAACTGGCGGACGCTCTGGAAGAAGCGCTGGCCGTCATCACGAAGGGCGCATCCGTCGCCGTCGGCGCGGGCGAGGAATACAACATCTCGATCATGCCGCACTCGCAGGGCGCCGCCGCCGACCCCGGCGACTACTCCCCGGTGGAAGAGGCGCTTCCCGAGGAACCGCCCGTTTCCCCCGCCGCCCAGGAGCCGCCGCCCCCGGCGCCTCCCAAGCCTGCCCCCACCCCCCCGCGCCAGCCTGTCTTCGAGCCTGTGCCGGAGGCCGAGGAGAGCTCCGACCAGGAGCCCTCCGACACCCGGGAGCGCCGCCGTCGCGATCTGCGCGAAATCGCCGCCGCGTCGGAGACCGGCGTTCCCACGATGGCCAAGGCGCCCGAAACGCCGCGCCGCGATGGACGGGGAGGCGGTGGTGCCGCCGCCCCCTGGATGGAATCGGCGCGCTCGTACACGCCTTCGGCTCCCCCCGACACCAGCCAGTCCGACCCGACGCCTGTTCCGCTGGCGCGGGGAGGAGGCCCCGGCAAGCCGGTCCTGCTTCTGGTCGCGGGCGCGGTGGCCCTCGTCACCGTGATCGTCGTCCTGGTGCTCGTCTTCGGCAAGAAGGGCGAAGATGCCTCCAGCAGCATCGAGCGCCCCGAGTCGCTCGAAGTCGCCGCTGTGCGAACACCCGCGCCGGTTTCTCGGCCCGAAGCTCCGCCGACTCCGACGCCCACTCCCGTTCCGACGCCGCCACCGACCGCGACGCCTGCGGAGAGGGCGCCTGCGCTGCCCGTGCCGGCTCCCCCGGAAGTCGATCCCGACATCAAGAGCTTCCGCGTTCCCCTGACGGACGAATTGGAACTCGCCCTGGTGGAGGTTCCCACGGGGACGTACCTGATGGGTTCGCCCCCCGACGAAGCGGGGCGGTCCGAAGACGAAGGCCCCAGAACCAAAGTGACGTTCACCGTCCCCTTCTTCGTTTCGAAGGGGGAAATCACCCGCGCAGCCTGGCGGGAGGTCATGGGCAGCGCGCCCGGCGAAAGCGCCGACGACCTCCCGGTCACGAACATCACGTGGGAAGAGGCGGTCGATTTCTGCCGCCGCCTCTCGGACCGCACCGGAATCTCGTTTTCTCTGCCGAGCGAGGCACAGTGGGAGTACGCCTGCCGCGCCACGGCTTCGGGGCCGTTCGCCTTCGGCGAAATCGTGACGAGCGAACTCGGCAACATCGACGGCACGATCGACCACCCGCGCACCCCGCGCTCGGGGTTTCGGGGAAACGCGGTCCCCGCGACCCATATGCCCCCGAACCGCTGGGGGCTGTACAACGTCCACGGCAACGTCTGGGAGTTCACGCTGGACTCCTACATGCCGAGACTCGCCGGTGCCGACCAGGTGGACCCGGGACCGGCGTCGGCAGGAGTGGGCGTGGTCCTGAGGGGCGGCGGCTTTCGGTCCGGGCCTGCCGAAGCACGCGCAGCGGAACGCAGAAGAGTGTCGAAATCCGAAAGGAACGAGGATGTCGGATTCCGAATCGTGGCGGAATTGTAGCTTGAGACCGCCATTCGCGACCGGTTCGCGATCCGGCGCGCAACTTGCCTCCATGACGATAGACATCGCAAAGCACCCAATAGAATGACTGGCAGATTCCGCACATACTCCACTCCGCACCGCGGCGATCCTGAAAACGCGCCCCGCAACGCGCGCGAGAGTGCCTCCGGTGCGTCGGGGGACGAGAAATCCTCGACCAACCCGTTTCGTCTGCCGGACCTGAGCGGGGCGCCTGGGTCGGCGGTTTTCTGGCCCTGCGGATCCGATGGCTGGGACCACCCGCCCGTTCTCTTTTCGAATCCCGTTCTGATACTGCGCGTCAACCGCCACACCGGAACCACCGTCGAAACGCCGGAGGGCGAGGTCGTTGCCCAGCACGACGACTGCGTCGTGACGCCGTTCCAGTGGATCGACGAGATTCTCGAAAAGCTGGATGCGTCCTCCAGGGGAACGGCCCGCAAGCTCTTCCTCCGGCCGGCGTGCCCCGTCGCCACGGTCGCAATGTCCTACGAGTACGGCCGGTACTTCAACCCCCACGAGAACTGCTTTCCCCACTCCGACAAGACCGAAGTGGACGACATGCTCGTGGGCTTCCACACCACGGGATTCGCCCGCTTGGACAACCGGTGGAACCTGATCGGACGGCCCGCGTCCCGCAGCGCCCAATGGCACGGCTGGAAGATCGACGAAGCCTCCACGGCCTGGCCGCGCCCGCCGCTCATCGGTCGCAAGGAGTACGACGCCGAGGAGTCATCCGCCATGTTCGGCGCCGGCCGCGGCATCGACCTTCCCGGCGGCTGCATGTCGGAATCCGACTATGGCCACGCCTTCGACGCCATTCAGCGCCACCTCCATGTCGGCAACATCTACCAGGCGAATCTGACCGTCCGCTTCGACGGCACGTTCCACTCCAAGCCCGAGCGCGTCTTCCGGCGTGGCCTGGAAATGGGCGGCGACCGCTTCGCGTGTCTCTTCCGCACCAGCGACTCGACCCACGTCTCCTTCTCGCCCGAACTCTTTCTTCGCAAATGGGGCCGCAGCATCTGCACCCACCCCATCAAGGGAACGCGCGCGTTCCGCGACGCGGCGGAAATGCAGGAAGCCGCCCGCGACCTGGCGTCGGCGGGCAAGGACAGGGCCGAGCACGTCATGATCGTCGATCTGGAGCGCAACGACCTCGGGCGCATCTGCGAATACGGCAGCGTGCGCGTCGATCCGCTGATGGACGTCACCTCGCACCCCTCGCTTCTGCACCTGGAGTCCACCGTCTATGGAACGCTGCGCAGCCGCGTGACGTGCCGCGAGGTTCTCGCCGCGCTGTTCCCGGGCGGCTCGGTCACCGGCGCGCCCAAGAAGCGCTCGATGGAGATCCTCGGCGGTCTGGAGAACCGGCCGCGCGGAATCTACTGCGGCGCGATGGGATGGATCGACGCCCGCGGCGACATGGAGTTCAACCTCCCCATCCGCACGGGGACCTTCTTCGACGACAAGCGCGTCCAGCTTCACGCCGGAGGCGGCATCGTCGCCGACTCCGACATTCGCGACGAGGTCGCAGAACTGCGGGCCAAGCTCCGCTTCATGCTCAAGGCCATGCGCGCCGCCGGAACATAGCCGACGGCGGGCCTCCCACGCGCTTTTCCCCCCTTGCCGCGTCCGGTGGCGCGTGGATAGCTTGCCGTCCCCGTCCGGCGAAAGCCGAGCGAGTTGCCGGAGACCACCCAGCGCATGCCTGTCAAGACGACCAAGTCCCCCAAATCATCCGCCCGAAAGACGAAGCCCTCCGCGAAGAAGGCTCGCGCGCCGCGTTCGGCCTCCGAGCCGCTTGCCTTCATGGACACCACGCTGCGCGACGGCGAGCAGACCGACGGCGTCTCGATGCCCGGCCGGGAGAAGCTGCTGCTCGCCAAGCGCCTGCTCGAAAAGGTGCGCGTCGACCGCATCGAGGTGGCCTCCTGCCGGGTGAGCCCCGGCGAACAGAGCTCCCTGGCGGACATCATGGCGTGGGCGGCGACGAAGGGATGGGAGGACCGCGTCGAGGTTCTCGGCTTCGTCGATGGAACGGCGTCGGTGGACTGGCTCCGCAAGGCGGGCTGCCGCCGGATGAATCTGCTGACGAAAGGCTCGCGCAACCACTGCGAGCGCCAGCTGCGCAAGACGCCGAAGGAGCACCGCGACGACGTTCGCAGGACGCTCGACTGCGCCAACAGGAAGGGCGTGACCGTCTCCATCTATCTCGAGGACTGGTCGGGCGGAATGATCCATTCCCGCGACTACGTGTTCGAGATGCTCGACGAGTACGTGAAGTGGCCCTTCGAGCGCATTCTTCTTCCCGACACGCTCGGCATTCTCGGGCCCGACCAGGTTCGCGAGTTCCTTTCGGAAACGCTGGTGCGCTATCCGCGCCACGAGTTCCCCGACGTGAAGTTCGAGTTCCACGGCCACAACGACTACGGCCTGGGAACGGCGAACGCCCTGGTGGCGGCGCAGGTCGGCGTGGCGGGCATCCACTGCACGGTGAACGGCCTGGGCGAGCGCGCAGGCAACACGCCGATGGAAGAGGCCGTGGCGGCGATTCGCGACCACACGAAGCGCAAGCTGCGCATCAACGAGAAGGAATTGAAGGCCATCAGCGAACTCGTCGAGGTCTTCAGCGGCAAGCGCATCGCCGACAACAAGCCCATCGTCGGCCGCAACGTCTTCACGCAGACCGCAGGCATCCACGCCGACGGCGACCGGAAGGGGAACCTCTACGAGTCCAGTCTCTCCCCCGCGCGGTTCGGCCGCGACCGCGTCTATGCCCTCGGCAAGCTCTCCGGCCGCAGCAACCTGGACTTCAATCTCGACGCGCTCAACCTGCAGCTCACGAAGGAACAGCGCGCCGCGGTTCTCGAACGCGTCGTGGAGCTGGGCGACCGCAAGCACACGGTCACGCAGGAGGATCTGCCGTTCATCGTCGCCGACGTGCTGAAGGCGCCGCAGGACGAGGCGTTCGAAGTGCGCAACTGCGTCGTCAGCACGTCCCTGGGCGTGTCGCCCTCGGCCGTCATCCGCGTCGCCTTCAAGGGCCGCGACCTCGAGGCCTCGGGCACGGGAACGGGTGGTTTCGACGCGTTCATGAACGCGCTTCGCTCCATCGCCCCCCAGCTCGGTCTCGAAATCCCCCGCCTGGTGGACTACGAGGTCCATATTCCGCCCGGCGGCAAGAGCGACGCCCTGGTCCAGACCACCATCACCTGGGAGAACGGACTCCGCACGAAAGCCGTCCACACCGACCAGGTCCTGGCCGCCATCGAAGCCACCGAACGCATGATCAACCTGGAGGCGACGGGCGTGGTTTCCAGACCGGGGCGGAAGAAGAAGGGCCGCAAGACGGCGTAGCCTTCCCCGGGCGACCGCTCCCCCCTTGACGCCTCCCTGTCCCCGGCCAACCCTTTTCACCGGTGGTCCACGCACGCTCATAGACACCCCTCACGGAGGCTTTCCCATGTTTGGACCGAAGCTCGAAGCACGTTCGTATACGACACTGCTGCTGATCGTCGTCGCCAGTCTGCTGACGCTGAATCTGGCGGCACAGCTCAACACCGACGACGATACCGCCTATAGCGACGCCGGCGCCTCGCGCCAGGTGGCCCGCGCGAACCAGTCCATCGCCGACGCGACCCGCGAAGTCGCCCGCTCCAACCAGGCCATCGCCGACTCCATCGGAACCCTGGCGACCGCCGTCAAGGAACTCGGCAGCAAGCTGGAGAGCGCCGGTGGCGTCTCGGCAGCGAGCGGCTCCCAGTCCGGTTCCGCCGAAGCGGCGAACTACGAGTACCAGGGCAAGTTCGAGCTGAACTAGCCGCTTCGTTCGCGCCTGTCGAATGACGCCAGCCATGCGGGGCACTTCGCCCCGCATGGCTGTTCGCGTATCGGAACGCCGATCGGCCTTGATTCCCGAATCGTTCGGTGATGGATAGCCCGCCGCCGCCCCGCGCAAAGGAGCGCCCGGCGCGCGCCCTACGATGATCGAGACCGCATTCAACCCCTGCCTCTCCTGCGGAGCCTGCTGCGCGTTCTTTCGCGCGTCCTTCTATTGGGCGGAATCGACGCTCGGACGGCCCGACGGCGTTCCCGAACACCTGACCGAGAAACTCACCCCCCACCGCGTGATGATGAAGGGCACCGGCGGAACGACCCCCCGCTGCGTCGCCCTGGAAGGCGACATCGGCGCATCGGTGCGCTGTTCGATTCATCCCCTGCGCGCAGGAGTTTGCCGCGACTTCCATGCGTCCTGGCAGGGTGGCGAACACAATCCGCGGTGCGACGATGCGAGGGCGCGCCACGGATTGCCGCCGCTCTCTCCCGAAGATTGGGAAACTCCGCCCTTGCCGGACTTGCCTAGGGCCGCTTAACCCTGCCGAAAACCCCTTCGGTCAGGTGATGAATGCGGCTATTCTCCCTTCTCCTTTTCTGTCTCTCGATCGCACGCTTCTCATCGGCCCAGTCCGCATCGGAGATTCCCCCGGTTCCCCGCGAGTTCCGCGGCGCGTGGGTCGCGACGGTTTCCAATATCGACTGGCCCTCGCGCAAGAACCTCTCGACGCAGGAGCAGCAACGCGAACTGGTGGCGATTCTCGACCTGGCGGCGGAGCTGAACCTCAACGCCATAATGCTTCAGATTCGCCCCGCCGCCGACGCGTTCTACCCCTCGGCGATCGAGCCGTGGTCGGTCTGGCTGACGGGCGAGCAGGGACGCGCGCCGAACCCGCCCTGGGACCCCCTCGCGTTCGCCATCGGACACGCCCATGCGCGCGGACTGGAACTTCACGCCTGGGTGAACCCCTTTCGCGCGGCCACGTCGAAGGGCCCCTTCGCCACGAACCACATTTCGCGCACGCATCCCGAGCTGGTCGTCAGCTACGGCAACTATCTCTGGATCGACCCCACCAGCGAAGAGGCCCAGCGCCACGTCCTGCGGGTGATCGAGGACGTGCTGCGCCGGTACGATCTCGACGGCATCGTCTTCGACGACTACTTCTTTCCGTACCCCGAAGCCGGCGTTTCGTTCCCCGACGACGGCGGATACCAGCGCTACAGGTCCGGCGGCGGAACGCTTTCCCACGACGACTGGCGTCGCGACCGCGTGAATACGTTCGTTCGTCGCGCGTCGGAACTGGTGCACAGGACCAGGCCGCAGGCGCGCTTCGGCATCAGCCCCTTCGGCATCTGGCGACCTGGCCACCCCGCCGGCATCCAGGGCATGGACCCTTACGTCCAGCTGTATGCGGACTCCCGTCTCTGGCTTGCCGAAGGCTGGGTCGACTGGCTCGGGCCGCAGCTCTACTGGCCCATCGACAAGGACGCCCAGAGTTTCCCGAAGCTGCTGGAATGGTGGGCGCAGCAGAACCCCCGCAACCGCCACGTCGTCGCCGGCACAGGACTCTACCGGCTGGGCGAAAGCTCCGCGAACGCGTTCGACGCGAAGGAAGTCATGGACCAGCTCGCCATCGTTCGCCGCACCCGCGGCGCGCACGGGGAAGTGCACTACCGCATGAAGGAGCTCATGAAGGACACCCTCGGCGTGGCCACGCGGATGAAGAGCGGGCCGTACCGCTTCGACGCGCTCCTGCCTGCGGCGACGTGGCTCGACGATACGCCGCCCCGCGGCCCCGTCGTCCGCTTCGAGAACAACGCGCTTTCCTGGCAGCACCCCGAACCGGACGACGTGCGCGCGTGGGTCGTGTATGCGCGCACGGGCGGCAAATGGTGGGTGGAAGTCGTGCCCGCGCAGCGCCGCTCGCTGCCCCTCGGCAACGGAGCGCAGAAGCCCGATCTTCTTGCCGTAACGGCGGTGGACCGCCTCGGCAACGAGAGCCCCCACGCCATCGTCAGACCCTGAAGAAAACCGGAGCGCAAAAAAAAGGAGACCCTCCCGCATCGCGGGAGGGTCTTCTCGTTTCCTGGCGTGATCGTCTGCGCGGTGCGGGCTATTCGCCGCCGTTCGTATCCGGCTTGTCGCCGGCGGGGGCGGAGACCAGCGTGGCCTCCAGTTCGCGCAGCGTGTACGTTTCGATGACGTCGTCTTCCTTGATGTCGTTGAAGTTCTGCAGCCCGATACCGCATTCCAGACCGCTCTGAACCTCCTTCGCGTCGTCCTTGACGCGGCGAAGCGTCTTCAGCGCGCCCTTCCAGACCACGGCGCCGCCGCGAACGATGCGCGCCTTGTGCGTCACCCCGATCGTGCCCTCCTCGACGAAGCAGCCGGCGATGTTGCCCACCTTGCTGACGCGGTAGATCTTCTTCACGACCGCGCGGCCCGTCTCGATCTCCTCGGTCTCGCGGTCCACCATGCCGAGCATCGCGGACTTGATGTTCTCGATGAGGTCGTAGATGATGCTGTAGAGTTTGACCTGGACGCCGAGTTCCTCCGCGAGATCGCGCGTCGCGGGATCGGGCCGCACGTTGAAACCCAGAATGATGGCGTCGGACGCGTCGGCGAGCTGCACGTCGCTTTCCGTCACGGCGCCGGCGCCCTGGTGAAGGATGCGGATCAGCACCTTGTCCGATTCGATCTTCAGCAGCGAGCCGACGATGGCCTCGACGGAACCCTGGACGTCGCCCTTGATGACGAGGTTCAGCGTCTTGATCTCGCCCTCCTCGATGCGTTCCTTCAGGTTGTCGAGACTGACGTGGGACTTCACGACCGCCGCGCGGTTCTTGCGGCGGTGTGCGCGGCGCTCGGCGATTTCGCGGGCGTCGGCCTCGCTCTTGAGGACCAGGAACTGCTCGCCGGCCTGCGGGCTTCCCGTCAGACCGAGAATCTCCACCGGCCGCGCGGGGCCGGCCTCCTGCAGCGAGGCGCCGCGATCGTCCATCATCGCGCGAACGCGGCCGTATTCCGCGCCGCAGAGGAAGTGGTCGCCGACCTTCAGCGTGCCCTCCTGGACCAGCACCGTCGCGACGGCGCCGCGCGTCTTGTCCACGTGCGATTCGACGATGATGCCCATGGCGGGGCGGTCGGGATTCGCCTGAAGCTCGAGAACCTCGGCCTGCAGCGCGATCATCTCCAGAAGGTTCTGCACGTTGTCGCCGGTCTTGGCCGAGATGTTGACCATGATGGTCTCGCCGCCGTACTCCTCGCCGACGATCTCGTAGCGCATCAGTTCCTGCTTCACGCGCTCGGGGTTCGCGCCCTCGACGTCGGTCTTGTTGACCGCGACGATCATGGGCACGTTCGCGGCGCGCGCGTGGCTGATCGCTTCCACCGTCTGCGGCATGACACCGTCGTTGGCGGCGACCACCAGCACGACGAGGTCCGTGCAGCCCGCGCCGCGGGCCCGCATCGCCGTGAACGCCTCGTGCCCCGGCGTGTCCAGGAAGACGATGTCCCCCTTCGCCGTCGTCACGTAGTACGCGCCGATGTGCTGCGTGATGCCGCCGGCCTCGCCGTCCGCCACGTTGGCGTCGCGGATGCGGTCCAGCAGCGTCGTCTTGCCGTGATCGACGTGCCCCATGATGGTGACGATGGGCGGACGCTGGCGAAGCGACTCCGGCTTGTCTTCCGCCTGCATGAACTCCTCGACGTCGAACTCGTCGCCTTCGCGGCGAATGATGACTTCGATGCCGAAGTCGGCCGCGATCAGTTCCGCGGTCTCCGCTTCGAGCAGCTGGTTGATGGTCTTCATCTCGCCCATGTCGAACAGCCTGCGCTGAACGTCGGCGACGGGAATGCGGCACTTGTCGGCGAACTCGCCGACGGTGAAGTCGCCGTGCAGCGTGACCAGCTTCGGGATGGACGGCCTGCTGTCGCGGCTGCGACCGCCTCCGCGGCCCTTCTTGGCCCGCTCGGGACGGGGGGCGCTGCGGCGCGCGACTTCCTCGCCGCGGAAAATCCGCGTCGGCCCCACGCTCTTGCGGTTCTTGTCGCGCGGCGGCGCGGGCTTCGCGTCGCCGCGTCCGCCACCAGCCGGTCCGCGCCGCGTCTTGTCCTCGGGGCGGCGCCGTGCGGGGCGGTCTTCCACGATCTTCGGTTCAAGGCCCTTGTCGACGAACCGTCCGAGATTCGCGGCGGAAGCCGGGCGGCTGCCCTTCTCGCCCTTGCCGCGTCCACCTGCATCGCCACCACGGGCGGGCGGGCGGTCGTCGCGCCGGGGGCCGCGGTCGTCCGGTCGTGCCTGACGGGGCGCGGCGGGAGCTGCGGCCGCAGCCTGGGGGGGAGCGGCCGGCGACTGGGGTTCGTTTCTGCCCTGGGGGACGACGCTCGGAGGCGCGACAGGGGGCGCTGCCGCCGCCGGAGTGGCCGCATCGATCTGGGCGAGCTGCGCGCGGCGACGCTCAAGCGCCTCGTCCGCCTTGCGGCGGGCTTCCTCGGCGGCCTTGCGGCGCTCTTCCATCTCGGCCTGGCGCTTTTCGTCCTCGGCCTTGCGGCGCGCTTCCTCTTCGGCCTTCAGACGCGCGTCTTCCTCGGCCTGTTCGGCCTGGCGCGTCTGCTTGCGGCGGCCGTCGACGGCGACCATGATCAGACGGACGGCGTTCTCGTCGATGCCGCTGGCTGCCGTGAGTTTCTTCGCGAGCTTGAATCCCTGCTTGGTGAGGTCATCGCGGAGACCTTCGACCTCCGCCATGGTTTCCTTCGGCGTGAGACTCAAGAGCGTGGCTAGTTCGCTTATTCGCATAGAAACTCCGGCATTTGGTGCGCCCGGGCGCGCCAGTAAGACCGTCCAGACAGTGAATTGGGGTGAAGTTCGGTTGAGGTCGGTTGAATTCCGGGGGTTTGTGGCGGTGCCGAAAATCGGCACGAAACTCCGGACCCTTGGCGTATTTGCAAATCTTTCGTGGCGTTCACGGCCATCGCGCTGAGGGGGCCATATTCAGCGGGAAGCCACGCAACCCCGGAGAGCCTGTCCCGTCAAGGGAAAGTCCCGTCGCCGCAGCGGAGCCTTCCCCCAAGCCAGCCACCCCTCCCGCAAAAAGCGCTTGAGGTAAGACGCCAACCGGGCGTTTAAGCTCGCTTGAGCGCTGGAGACCGACCGGTCGGCGGATGCGGGTCCCTGAAAAGACTCGCCTTCCAGGACCATCAACCCTCCCCGCGCCGTTGGAAGGAACCCGGTGAAGCCCGATCTCTCGACACCCCTGCACGTCGGTTCCAACTGGCTTGGCGTGGACTCCCGCCCGACGTCCACGGTCGCCGTGCTCCAGTCGCGCAAGAACCGCTACCTGGTGGTCGGCGCGGCGGTCATCCTCGACACCTTCCTGCTGGTCGCGGCCCTGGTGGCGGCCAACGTGCTCTGGTTCCGGTTCGAGGTCCCCGCCGCCAACGTCCTCTTCTACCAGCACTTCTTCGGCGCCTATCTTCTGGCCCGGATCGTCTGTCTCTTCGGCTTCGGGCTCTACAACGCCTCGGCCTTCGAGGCCCGCAGCCTCACGGTTCTCTCCATCGTCGAGTTCGTCGCCATCACCACGGTTCTGGAGCTCGGCGTCGCCACGACGTACTTCTTCTACTCCGAGACGGACGTCTTCAGGTTCTCCCGCCCGGCGCTGCTGCTGAAGGCCGGCATCGAGGTCTTCGCCCTTTGCGCCGGTCGTATCGCCCTGATCCGCGTGGTCGAGACCTTCAAGCTGCTCCAGCGCCGCACGCTCGTCGTGGGCACGAACGCGGGAAATGCGGCCACCCTGCTGGGCAAGGGCCGGGAAACCGCCTGGCGCAGCGTCGTGGGCTATCTCGACGAGGAACCCCTGAAGGACCGCCTGGAGAACGAAGCCGCCTTTCTCGGCAAGCCCGACGAGGTCGCCCGCGTGCTCTCCGAGCAGAAGATCGACGAACTGATCGTCCTCGCCGACGTCGATCTCCGCAACCGCGTCCTCAGCCAGGTCCTCAGCCACACCCTCAGCATCAAGGTCCTCCCCCGGGGCCTGGAATCCGTGGTCAGCAAACGCCACACGTACGAGGTCCACGACATCCCCCTGGTAGAGATCAACCGCACCAGCACCTCGATGACCACCCTCGTCGGCAAGCGCCTGCTGGACCTTGCGACCTCCACCGGGGGCCTTCTCCTCGCCGCCCCTCTCTTCGCCTCGCTCTGGGTTATCTACCGCCTCTTCCACGGCGGCGACATGATCTATACCCAGCCCCGCATCGGCCGCGACGGCCGCATCTTCACGGTCTACAAGATCCGCACGATGGTCAAGAACGCCGAGGAACTCTCCGGCGCCGTGAAATGCCACGGCCGCGACCCCCGCGTCTTCCGCCTCGGGTGGATTCTGCGCCGGACCCATCTCGACGAACTGCCCCAGCTCTGGAACATCTTCCGCGGCGACATGAGCTTCGTCGGCCCCCGCCCCGAACGGCCCGAGCTCGCCGCCGGCTACCAGGCCGACGATCCCGCCTACAACCTCCGCCACATCGTCCGCCCCGGCCTCACCGGCCTGGCCCAGGTCAAGGGCAGCTACGACACCAACTACGAATACAAGCTCTTCTACGACCTGCTCTACGCCTTCAACGCGACCGTCCTCATGGACCTCCAGATCATCTACTACACCCCCAAGTACATCCTCGCGGAACTCTTCGGCGAAAAGAACCAGTACTGACCACACCCCTCAATCGAGAACGTACTTCTCGTCGAATTCGATTCCGTGGCGCTCGAGCAGCTGGCGGTATTCCTCCGCAAACGATTTCGCGCGGTGATGCTCCTCCTGATTTCGAACGTACTCCGTCACCTTGTCGAGGTCCCATCGCGCGATGGAAAACGCGCCGTAACCGCGTTGCCAGTGAAACTCCGACAACCTGGCGCTCCGCGCCCGAAGCCAGCTGTTCGACGAACGCTTGGTCTCCTTCACGAAATCCTCCAGCACGAATCGCGCACCGGGCGACAAGAGCAGGTGGACGTGATCGACCCAGCCTCCGACCGCGATCGGCCGACAGCCCGCGCCGCGTATCGCACCGCCCATGTACGCGAACAGATCCGGCCGCACGTCATCGGCAAGAACAGGCGTACGATGCCGTGTGCCGAACGTGATGTGGAGATAGATGGATTGATACGTATTCGCCATGGCCGGTTCGTCGAACCGCATCCGCGGTTCCGTCCTGAGAGATGCCTGACCTGTGGTTGCCCGCACAAGCGCGGGCAACCACAGGCTACCGTCTCCAGGCGCGCTGCGCCTGACTCCTGATCAACGCACCCGACGCGATCCGAACACCACCGACATCCAGGCGCTGCGAGCCGACGCCAGCGATCCCGCCCCTCCGCAGGCCATCGTCTCCAGGCAACCGCTTCCCCCCGCCGACGACACCCGCCCACGGATCACCCCTTCTTCGCGGAAACCACGCCTCTCCCAGCCCTCAGGCGCAGAGCGCCTGGAGATGATAGCCTCTGGTTGCCGCAGGCAACCAGAGGAACCCAACGCCTCCGTAGCGAACCGCAT
>JAJFLJ010000016.1 GCA_021772755.1 Candidatus Sumerlaeota bacterium | reverse complement strand
ACTGGAACCCCAGGTCCGCGCCGGCCCGCGTCGTCGCGTCGATGCACATGTGGCTCATGGCGCCGCAGACGACGAGGCGCTCGACGCCGGCGCGCTTCAGGTCCTCCTGCAGCGTCGTGCCGTGGAAGCTGTTGGGGTGGGCCTTGCGGATCACTTTCTCCCCCGCTGCCGGAGCGATCGAGGAATGGATCTCCGCGCCCTCGCTGCCCTCGGCGAAGAAGGGCGCGTCGGCTCCGGCGAAGATGTGCTGGATGTGGAACGTGGGGAGGGACTTCTCGCGAAAGGCGCCCAGCAGGCGGGCCGCGTTGGCCGATGCCTCGCCGATGCCGACGAGCTCCATTTTGCCGCCGGGAAAATAGTCGTTCTGGATATCGACCAATACGAGTGCCGTTGTCATGGTGAACTTCCGATGCAGGGGGAATGGACGACTTCGGATCGCAGCCAGACGCCCCGGGCAGCAAGGCGCAACGGGTTTGGCCCGGGGGAGCCGTACGTTGGGCGATGCCAACGAGGGTGGCTCGGGCGTCTCGCCCGAGCGAACGTCCGTCGCTACGGGCGGGAGGTGCTTGGGCGGGACGCCCAAGCCACCCTCAAGAGAGGATTCCCCGATGCCTCGCTCCCCCGGCGGCTTTCCTCCGCGCCTTGGCGTCTTTGCGCGAAATCCCCGTTCCGTTCCGCCTCCCTGTTTCTGAACGATCGTTCAGATATGGACCCCCGGAAACCCCCGTTTGGCCCAGTTCGCGGTTGCATCGCCCCAGGGCGGGCCCTACCGTCGCCCACTTCGAGACGTGCGGGATGGCCCTCCCGCCAGCGCGCGCCCGGCGTTTCAGGGGCGCGAAACGCGTTCAAGCGATGGTTTTGCCGGCAGAGCCGGCTGGTCAAATACTCCCCGGGAGCCGACGAATCTCTATGGCATCCAAGACCCAGTCCAAGAAGTCCTCCGGCGGCAAGACGCCGAAGTCCGCCGCCGGCGGGCACGAGATCAAGACCCACGCGACGGCTCACGGCAAGGCCCGCGCGGCCCAGTACACCTCCGACGACGAGAGCGTGCCGATCGGCAGGCCCCCCGTGCGGCTGGAGGAGGAGCGCCTGATCGAGATCCACCGGCAGATGCTGCTTTGCCGGCGGTTCGAGGAACGCACCGCGCAGATGTACCAGATGCGCAAGATCCAGGGCTTCTGCCACCTGTACATCGGGCAGGAGGCCGTGGCGGTCGGTTCGGTGGCGGCGCTGGAGAAGCAGGACTACATCTTCCAGACGTACCGCGACCACGCGCACGCGCTGATCCGCGGGATTTCGGCGCGCGAGGTGATGGCGGAGCTGTTCGGCAAGAAGACGGGGTGCAGCGGCGGCAAGGGCGGCTCGATGCACATGTACAAGGCGGAGACGGGGATGATGGGCGGCAACGGGATCGTGGGCGGGCACGTTCCGCTGGCGACGGGCGTGGCGTTCAAGTCGGCCTACAACGACCTGCCGGAAGTGACGATCTGCTACATGGGCGAGGCGGCGGTGAACCAGGGCGTGTTCCACGAGTGCCTGAACATGGCGTCGCTGTGGAACCTGCCGATCATCTATATCGTCGAGAACAACCTGTACGGCATGGGGACGGCGGTGCACCGCGCGAGCGCGGAGGACCAGCTGTACAAGCGGACCGAGGGCGCGTACCGCATTCCGGGCGTGCGCTGCGACGGGATGGACGTGCTGGAGGTCTACGCGGAGGTGAAGGCGGCGGCGGACCGGGCGCGCAACGACCGGCGGCCGACGTTCATCGAGGCCATCACGTACCGCTACCGGGGCCACTCGATGTCGGACCCGGCGACGTCGTACCGCAACAAGGCGGAGGTGCAGCACTGGCAGGAGCGCGACCCGATCGCGCGGCTGCAGGCCCAGTACCCCAAGCTCTTCACCGAGGAGATGGTGAAGGCCGCGGACGAGAAGATCAAAGAGGAAGTGCAGGACGCGATCAAGTTCGCCGACGAGTCGGATTTCCCCGGCCCGGAGGCGCTCTACACGAACGTGTACGTGGACTGCCAGGGATACCCGAAGAAGCAGGACTAGCGCCGCCGGCCGAAGGCCGCGCGCACCGGGCGAACGAACCAACCGCAGACGGACGACAGAGCACACGAGGAACGCACAATGGCCGAGATTACGTACCGCGACGCGCTGAACCAGGCGCTTGCCGAGGAGATGGAGCGCGACGATCAGGTTTTCCTGATGGGCGAGGAGGTCGCGCTCTACAGCGGCGCCTACAAGGTGTCGCAGGGACTGCTGCAGAAGTTCGGGGAGAAACGCGTGATCGACGCGCCCATCACGGAGGCCGGCTTCGTCGGTCTCGGGATCGGCGCGGCGCACGTCGGCATGAAGCCGGTGATCGAGGTGATGACGTACAACTTCGCGATCCTGGCGCTGGACCAGATCATCAACAACGCGGCGAAGCTGCGGTACATGTCCGACGGCCAGTACAGCGTGCCGATGGTGCTGCGCGGACCGGGCGGCGCGGGGGGCTCTCTGGGCGCCCAGCACAGCCAGGCGCTGGAGCAGCAGTTCGTGCACATCCCCGGCCTCAAGGTCGTCATGCCGGCGACGCCGCACGACGCGAAGGGGCTTCTGAAGGCGGCGATCCGCGACCCCGACCCCGTGATGTTCATCGAGTCCGAGAAGCTCTACAACGTGAAGGGCGAGGTGCCCGAGGGCGAGTACCTGCTTCCCATCGGCAGGGCCGAGGTGAAGAAGGAGGGCAGCGACGTCACGATCATCACGTGGTCGCGGATGCTGACCGCCGCGGTCCTTCCCGCCGTCGAGAGGCTGGAGGCCGAGGAGGGCATCAGCTGCGAGGTGGTCGACGCGATGACGCTGCGGCCGCTGGACTACGACACGCTGGTGAACTCGATCCGCAAGACGAACCGCTGCGTGATCGTGGAGGAGGCCTGGCCGCAGGCGAGCGTCGGCTCGTGGATCTCCCACGAGATGCAGAAGCGCGCGTTCGACTATCTGGACGCGCCGATCGGCCACGTCCACCAGGAGGACGTGCCGATGCCGTACGCGTTCAACCTGGAGGAGGCGGCGCTGCCCAGCCCGGCGAAGGTCGTCGAGGCCGTGAAGAAGGTCTGCTACGCGGACTAATCACCGACTGCTGCGAGAGGAACGAACAATGGCTCAGAAGATCGTACTGCTTCAGCTCTCCCCCACGATGGAAGAGGGAACGGTCGTCAAGTGGCTGAAGAAGGAAGGCGACAAGGTTTCCGCCGGCGACGCGCTCGCGGAGATCGAGACGGACAAGGCCGTAATGGAGCAGGAGGTCTTCGACGACGCGACGCTTCTGAAGATTCTTGTGAAGGAAGGCTCGCCCGTGAAGGTGGGCGCGACGATCGCGATCGTCGGCGAGCCGGGCGAGGACGTCTCGGCGCTGCAGAACGAAGGTGGCGGCGCTCCGGCACCGGCGGCCGCGAAACCGGCGGAAACGCCGAAGGCGGCTCCCGCGCAGGAAGAGCCCGCCGCGGCGAAGGCGCCCGCGGCGACGGAACCGCGCGGCGAAGGCGGCCGCATCATCGCGTCGCCCCTGGCGCGCAAGATCGCCGAGGACGCGGGACTGGACCTTTCGAAGATCGAAGGCAGCGGACCCAACGGACGCATCGTGAAGCGCGACGTCGAATCGGCCATCGGACGCGGAGGCGACGCGGCTCCCGCGAAAAAGGCCGCTTCGGCGCCGGTGACGGTCGCCGCGACGGAAGGCGACGAGGAGATTCCGGTCTCCGGCATGCGCAAGACGATCGCGCGGCGCCTGGTGCAGTCGCGCCAGGAGGTGCCCTCGTTCACGCTGACGGTGGAGGTGAACGCCGACCCGCTTCAGAACGCGGTGGCGCGGGTGCGCGCGGCGCACCCCGACGCGAAGGTGACGGTGACGCATTTCCTCATCAAGGCGATGGCGGCGACGGTGATGCGCCACGACTGGCTGCGCACGCAGTGGGTCGACGGCAGGATGATCCGCCGCAGCCACGGAAGCATTTCCTGCGCGGTGGCGGTGGAAGACGGCCTGCTGACGCCGGTGATCCGCAACGCCCACGGCAAGGGCGTGGTGCAGATCGCGGGCGAGCTGCGGGACCTGGCGGGACTGGCGCGCGAGCGCAAGCTCGGCGAGGCGGACCTGACGGGCGGCGTGCAGACGCTGAGCAACCTGGGCATGTTCGGCATCGACCAGTTCGACGCGATCGTGAATCCGCCGGAGGCGAGCATTCTGGCGGTCGGCGCGGTGGCGGAGAAACCCGTCGTCAGAGACGGCGAACTGGTCGTCGGCAAGGTCTTCAGCATCTCGCTCTCCTGCGACCACCGGGTCGTGGACGGAGCGGTCGGCGCGGCGTACCTGAAGGACCTGAAGGCCGCGCTCGAAGAGCCGCTGCTGATTCTCGTGTAGGCGAAACGGACGACCGAAGCATGGAAGTCTGGCGGCGCCCCGAAGGGGGCGCCGCTTTTACGTGCGCGCGCGAGTGGCTCGCTTCGTGTTGTTCGCGGATAGTTGATAGTTGGTGGTTGAAAGTTGGTAGTTGAAAGTTGGTAGTTGGTAGTTGGTAGTTACGCGGGTGCGTTCTACATCTTCGTCTTCATCCTCATCTTCTGTTCCTCCGTGTTCTCCGTGCCACCGTGTGAACACCGAGGCGGGTGGTGGATATGCGTTGGTAGTTGGTAGTTGCGCGTTGTTCGCAATGGGTGGTGGACGGTGCACTTCGAGGGTGGCTTGGGCGTCCCGCCCAAGCGAACGCACGCTCCTTCGCAACCGCCGGGCTGTCACGTTCTTCGCCCGGCGGTTCGTGTCTCGCGATGCTCGACACCGAACCTGCGAAGACCGCGCCAGCCCGGGGTTTCTCTGCGGCGACCGACCCGGGGCTTGCTCGTCCCTTCGGGACTCGCGCCCCGGGCTACCCGCGTACGCTCCTCCGGAGCGCTGCCCCCCTTCGGGGGCGAAGAAGCGGCGTGAGTGGCGAGCGGCGCGTTGAGCATTGGCCGTTGGTCGCTGGGCGTCGTGCGCTGTTCGTTGTTCGTCGCGGGGGGATGTTCGTGCTCTCTCCGCGAATCTGAGCCCTCAGGGTTCGGGCGACTCTGGTCGGCATTTCGGTGCCGGGGCTGGCAGGGCAGGCGGCCCGGAATCCGTGTTCCGGCGGGACGGCTGAACCCAAGGTCGGTCGGTGGTTTCGGGGGAACTCCGCCCGGGGGGCGGTCACCCGGGGGTTGACAGCGTTCAGGCCCTGTCCCGACGCTTTCACAAAGGGGCCGCGCGACCCGTTCCGCGCCGCCTCCGGGTGCCCGTTCACAACGAGACGCTATGAGACCCGTGGCCGCCAACATCAGCGAAGAACTCGACGAATACGCCAGTCACAACCAGACGCCGCTGACCATCAGCCAGCTCTATCAGTTCGGCGCGGCCAAGACGACGGAGACGCGTCTGCAGGCGGCGCGCTTTCTCCACCGCGAGCTTCCCGTCCGACTGGCCCGCATGGCCAGGGAGATCGAGTCGCTGCCCTTCGGGCTGGCGGACACCAATGCCTGCCGCGACATCCATGCTCTCTACATCCAGTCCTTCCTCTCGATTCTCCACTCGCCCCTGCCGGAAACGGAGGCCGGCGAGAAGGAGTTCACGAGTCTTCTGGATTCCATCAAGAACCGGCACAACCACGTGGTGCAGACGATGGCGCTGGGGGTGCTGGAGCTGAAGGGGGGCGCGGCGGAGGACCGCATCGGTCCGGAGATCGGCGAGTTCCTCGACCGGTTCTACATGTCGCGCATCGGCATCCGCATGCTCATCGGCCAGCACATCGCGCTGCGGAACCCCACGGAGGGCTGGGCCGGGATCATCGACAGCAAGACGTCGCCGACGCGGGTGATCCGCACGGCCGCGGCGGACGCGGAGGCGCTCTGCCGGATGAACTACGGCGAGGCGCCGCGGGTGGACATCCGCGGGCGCACGGACCTGAACTTCACCTACATCCCCTCGCACATGCACCACATGCTGTTCGAGCTGATCAAGAACTCGCTGCGCGCGACCGTCGAGACGCACGCGCACACGCGCGACCTGCCGCCGGTGCGCATCATCATCGCGGACGGCAACGAGGACATCGCCATCAAGGTCGAGGACGAGGGCGGCGGCATTCCGCGATCAGGCATGGAGAAGGTCTGGACGTATCTGTACACGACGGCCCCGCCGCCGGAGGAGCGCAGTTCGTACTCCGGTCTGGACATCGACCCGATGGCGGGGCACGGCTACGGTCTGCCCATCACGCGGCTCTACGCGCGCTACTTCGGCGGCGACCTGCAGCTGATCTCCATGGAGGGCTACGGCACCGACGCGTATCTCCACCTCAACCGCCTGGGCAACCACGCGGAAGTGCTGCCGTAGAGAACCATCCCGCGCGGAGAAACGATCACAACGACTGCATCGCGCAGAGACGCGAAGACGCAGAGGTTCGATTCCGTCGCTCCGCGTCTTCGCGTCTTTGCGCGAGTTCCCCTCCCCGCGTCCCGCGGTTTTCGCGTTGCGCCCGAAGGGCGTTCGGAGGGGTGATGCGCCATGGATCTGGAACGCTTCTACACGCAGCTGGCGGTGGTTCACGGGGCCTCGGGTTTCGTGGGGAAGATCGCGCTGATCTGCGTCCTTCTGCTGATCCACAAGCGCGTTCGCAAGCCGGGCGAGCAGCTCTTCGCCGGCGTGGTCTGCGCGCAGCTCGCCATCGCCGCGTGGACGCTGGTGAGCGCCGCGACGGACGACGCAGTGCGGTCGCCCGGGAAGGCGCCGATCGGCATCGCGGTCGCGTCGCTGGTGGTCGCGGTCTGCTTCGGCATTTCGCTCGCCAGGCCGGAAGGCGAGTGGAGCACGAAGACGCGGGCGAACTGGAAGAACGCCGTCGGGCTCGCGGCGATCGCGTTCGCGCTCTACTATCCGATGTTCACGCGCGGCTGGATCCGTCCCGCGTTCTTCTCGCCGACGGGCGTATTGCCGCAGCCCACGCTGATCGTCGCGGCGACGGTAGCATGGCTGTCGATGCCGAACGCGCCGCGCATCGCGGGTTGGGCGGCCGGCCTGGGGGCTTTGGTGGTCGGAGGGATCGACGTGCTCAACGACATCGCGGCGGGCTGGGTGCTGCTCGGGCTGGCAGCGCTGACGGGGTGGGAACTGGTGCAGTCGACGAGAGCCGCAGGCGGTGTGCTGGACGACGACGAGCCGCCGGTCGACAGGGAACGCCGCATGACGCTCAGGCGCGAGACGAAGGAAAAGGTCGCGCCAACGGAGCAGAAGCGGTGGAAGCTGAAGTGAGGCGGTTCGCCGGCTACCGGTAGAGTTCCCAGTCGCCGACCCCCGAGGGCGGGGTTTCGTCCACGACCTGGCCGAACGTCAGCATGCTGCCGATCGCAGGCGTCAGTTCCGTCTGCGCGTTGGGGGCGGGAACGAACCCGATGGGCGCGGTGACGAGCTGGTCGCTCCACGAATCGGGCACGAGCGACACGCCGCCGACCGAAAGCGTTCCCGGCGCGTTGCCGAAACGAAAGCCCTTCACGCGCACCTGGTAGGGTTCGGCGCCCTTTCGCGAACTCGTCGCGACGCGCGTGCTGCTGATCTGCGCCGTGGTGATGTTGCCGGGCGCGACGAACCGCGACAGGTCGTCGGCCGTTCCGAACACGCCGTCGGGTCCGTGGCTGACGATGCGGTAGTCCGCGAAGTCGTCGCCGTAGAACCGCAGGGTCACGTCCTCGACCTTCGGATCGACGAGACCGACGGGCGTGTAGAAATAGTACGGTTCGCCCCAGATGTCGAGAATGGTCCCTTGGTCGTAGTCGCCGTCGCTGTCCTCGATGCGCGAGGACTGGACGGAGATGTAGGGACCCTGCCACGCGAAGCTGGCCGGAAGATTCAGGAAGTCCACGCGCGGATTCGCGGCGAAGTCGCCGCGGCTCGGACGAATGGCGAGCGCGCCGCCCATGTCGTCGATGTAGTCGAAGGGATTGACGAAGGTGAACGTGGGGAGATCGTCGAGATTCTCCAGCGTCGTGAAGTATCCGGTGTCGAGCTCGACGAGGGTCATGGCGTCGGCGAGGGTCTGAAGCTCGCTGAGGGTCACGGCGGACTTGTCGGCCTGGGCCTGGGCGATGGCGGGCCCGAGGACGAGCGCGGCGAGCATCCTGGAGGTGCGGCGGGACATGCGGAATCTCCCCGATTCCAAAGGCATCGAATGAATCATGGGGCCCGTGCCCCCGTCCTGTCACGGAAAACGTGGTTGCCGCTCACCGCCGGTCCGGCCGACCAGAGAGGGATGAACCCAGTCAAATACATCTCCGGCGCCGCGCTTCTCGCGCTGGCCGCCTCCTCCGGTCCCGGCCAGATCGTCATCCCGGAGAACGCCAGCGAGAACTTCGGCATCGCGCTTCATGCCATGGGCGATGTGGACGGCGACGGGTGGGAGGATTTCCTGGCGGGCGACAGCAGGGCGCCTCTGACGGTCGGCGCGACCACCTACGACGCCGGCGCGGCCTTCGTCTGTTCGGGCAGGACGCAGGAGGTCCTCGCCCGCATCGACCCTCCGCCGCCCGCCGGCGTTTCCATGGAGTGGCGCTCCTCCTTCGGCAACTCCGTCAGCAGCATCGCGACGACCGCCACCGCCAGCGGGCGGGCCGCAGTCGTCGGGGCGCCGTACTACGACTCGGCGCTGGCTTTCCTCGCCAACGGCCTCGTCCTGGTTGCGGACCCCGAAGATGGCTCGGAGCTCTTTCGGATCGATCACCCGGCGGATTTGCTGAACCAGGCGTTCGGCTGGTCCGTGGCGGGGATTTCCGACCTCACCGGCGACGGCATCGGCGACATCCTCGTCGGAAACTATCCGCTTTCGGGGTCCCTTCCCGGCAAGGTGTGGATCCATAGCGGGGCTAACGGGGCGTTGATCGGCACCATCGAGTCGCCCGTCGCCGCAGCGGGAGCCATCGCGTTCGGGTACTCCGTCTCCGCGATTCCGGACATCACGGGTGACGGCATCGCGGATATCGCCGCCGGGTCGCATCTGGCGCAGTCGGGCGAGAAGCGCGGCCTGGTCCATCTGTTCAACGGCCAGACACGCCAGTTCCTGCGGACGATCACCTTTCCCATGACGACGACCGGAGCGACGGCGGAAGCGGTCGATTTCGGCGGTCGGATCCTCGGAATCCCCGATCTCACGGGCGATAGCCTGGGCGATCTGCTGGTCACGGCCCCCCGGGCGACCCGCGTGAATCCCTCGACGCTTCAGGTCCAGACCGGCCTGGTGATGCTCTTCGACGGCGAGTCGGGAAGCCTGGAGGAGTGGTTCTGGAATCCCTCGCTGCCCGCCGATCCCGAGAGACTCGACACGGCGGGCGGCAGCATCGACTACCTTCCGCAGGGCCTGGATGGCGGCGAACCACTGATTTTCGCCGGAGGGACCAACTTCAATCAGCAGTGGGAGAGCGACCTCGGCGGGAGCGTGGCCTTCACGGCGACGAACCGCTTCGTGGCCGGAAGCGTCGTCAAACCCAGTGGTGTCAATCGTTTGGGCCTTGGATACGATCTCGCACTGGTGGACCGCCCCGGCGGAAACCCCGCCCTGGCCATTGGGCAGCCAGGCACCGAGGGCAGGGTCTTTCTGCTGAACGCGAAGACGGGCGAGCCGCTGGCGCCGGTGACCGGGCCACTCTCCGATATTTGGATGATGACGGGCCCCTCCGGGCGATAGGCGATCAGGGCGAACTTCGCGCTTGACCGGGGGGGGATGGTAGGGTTGCCTCCTCCGCCTTCGCGGACGGGCGAATTCCGCCCGAACGACAGGACCGTCAAAACAGGATTCGTTATGCCGACAATCAATCAGCTGGTCCGCAAGGGCCGCAAGACGATGGCCAAGAAGAACAAGGTTCCCGCGCTCCAGGGCTGCCCCCAGCGCCGCGGAGTCTGCACCCGCGTGGTGACGATGACGCCGAAGAAGCCGAACTCGGCTCTGCGGAAGATCGCCCGCGTTCGCCTGACGAACGGGTTCGAAGTCACCGCCTACATCCCGGGCGAGGGCCACAACCTGCAGGAGCACTCGATCGTGATGATCCGCGGCGGCCGCGTGAAGGACCTTCCCGGTGTGCGCTATCACGTCGTGCGCGGCGCGAAGAAGGGCGACACGCAGGGCGTGGCGAACCGCAAGCAGAGCCGCTCGAAGTACGGCGCGAAGCGGCCCAAGTAGTTTCGAATTGCACCCGGCGCCCTACTCCGGTGCCGTTTCCCCAGATCAAACAGAGGTACAGGAATCTTGGCAAAGCGTAAGAAAAAAGACGGTCGCTCGCGCAGCATGAGAAAAATGGCCCGCCGCCGCACGCCTCCGGGCCGCGGTCTGGTCGCCGACGTGCGCTATAACAGCCTGCTCGTCTCCAAATTCATCAACTGCCTGATGCTCGACGGCAAGAAGACGGTCGCCGAGAGCATCTTCTATCGCGCGATGGACAACATCGCGGCGAAGCTCGAAGGCGAAGAGCCCTTGGAAGTCTTCCTGAAGGCGATCGAGAACGTGAAGCCGGTCGTCGAGGTGAAGAGCCGCCGCGTCGGCGGCGCCAACTACCAGGTGCCGATCGAAGTGAAGCCCGAGCGCCGTCAGGCTCTGGCGATCCGCTGGATCGTGAGCCACACCCGCGCCCGCAACGAGAAGACGATGGACCTTCGCCTCTCCAACGAGGTGATGGACGCCTTCCGCAACACCGGCGGCGCCATCAAGAAGAAGGAAGACGTGCTCCGCATGGCGGAAGCGAACAAGGCGTTCGCGCACTACCGCTGGTAGGGCTCGACAAGCAGACGGACTTGACAACGCCCGGTCTCGCGACCGGGTGTTTTTTTGTGCTCCGGAGTTCGCGGGGAGAGGCAGGCCGGGGCGCAAGCCCTGATGGGTGCTGCGTTTGCGGGGTGACACCGCCTCAAGAGCGGGGTTCACACGGTGGCACGGGGAACACGGAGAAGAGCGGGGCGGGGAGGGAAGATGTGGGTGGAGGCGGGGTGATGGTTGGCCGCCCCGAACCGCGCAGCTCATCACGCACCGGCCCCGCTGGCAACCCACCGCGTATCACGCACCACGCACAACTCTCAACGAACAATGCTCAACTCGCCACTGACCACTCGCCACCCAGCACTCTCTTTCTTACCCGATCCGATACCATTCGTCCTGGGGTTCTGCGGCAATGAAGTCGAAGCCGCCCTTGCAGAGGGGCTGGCAGCGGAGGATGCGCCAGGCGATGAGGGCGATGGATTTCCAGGCGGGTTTGGTGCGAAGGACGTCGAGGGCGTACTGGCTGCAGGAGGGCTCGAAGCGGCACTGGCCGCCAAGGACGTGCCCGAGGGTCACGCGGTAGCTCAGAACGAGCAGTATCAAGGCTTTGCGGACGAGGCGGGATCCGGCGAGGACGATTCGGGGGGGGCGTTTGGGAGGAGTTGGCGGAGGCATGAGTCGAACTCGGCGGCGAGGTCTGCGTAGGTGGCATCTGCGGCGCCGGGGCGGGCAATGACGACGAAGTCCCAGCCGGGGGGCAGGTCCGCGTGGCGGCGGCGGAAGAGCTCGCGGAGGCGGCGTTTGACGCGATTTCGGGCGACGGCGCCGCCGACGCGGCGGGAGACGGTGAGGCCGAGGCGGGTGGGGGTTTCGGCGGGGTCGCGGAGAAGGGCGGCAAGCACA
>JAJFLJ010000150.1 GCA_021772755.1 Candidatus Sumerlaeota bacterium | reverse complement strand
CGCCGGCGGTGCCCTACCCCCCCCCCGCCGCGACCCCCCAGACGGTGCGCCCGCGCGCCCGCCCCGTGGCCGACGTCGTCGAGCAGAAGGAAAGTCCGGTCGTCGCCAGGGCGGCCAAAACGACTCCGGCGCCGGCACCCGTGCGCAGTCTGGGGGAAGCCGAGGCCCTGCCGGTTCGGCCGGGTATTGAACCGACGGAGTTCGAATTCCTCCGCCGCCAGGCCGATCGCAGCGGCGGCTCGGTGATTCTTCCCGCCCAGCCGGACACCCTCGCCGTGAATTTCCCCGATGCCGAGTCGATGCAGACCTTTCTGCTGATGCTCAAGGCCGTGCCGATGGAAGTCGCCGAAGCGCGCACCTCCACTGGCCAGGCCTCGTCGGTTTCCTCTTTCCGCAGCGCATCGAGCCGGCGGCCGGAAACGTCCTTTACGGACGGCGGACGCATGTTTGGCATTTCCCGCAAGAACGCCGCAGGTTCCGGCGGATCGTCCGGCGATCTGAAGATGCTGGACCTCGACAGCTTCACGACGGAGTCCGTCGAGAGCCGCGAGTCCGACCGCGTGCTCCTTCTGATTCGCAAGAAACCGGATGCGGGTTCCTCCGCGACCAGGCGCGTTCCGGCGCGGGCGAATTCCAGAGAGTGACCGATCACGCACCGCTGCGGGTCCTGGTCGTCTGCCGAAGTCTGCCCTCGCACCGAACCGGCGGCATGGAATCACACGCGATGCACGTCATCGAGGGTCTGCGCGCGGCAGGCCACGATGTCCATGTGCTCACGACGCCCGCCGATGGCGCGGACCCAAGCGTCCACGCGATCGGCGACAGTACCGGCGGGCGCTATTCGCTCCGCTTCTTTCGCGAACTGAAGCGGGAGGCGGTTCGCCTCTGCAACGAGCACGACATCGACGTGATTCATGCCCAGGGGTTCGCGGGAATTCCACTGACGTTCGCGCAGCGACGCCTGCCACCGGTCGTCACGACGGTGCACGGCACCTTGTGGAGCGAGACGCCGCTCGACCGCCGCGTTCGCCGGACCCGTTCGGCGGGGGAGGGAATCGCCGACCTCTGGCGGTTCAAGCACCGCTTCGCCTTCGCCCCGCTCTGGCACTTGTGGCTGGCGAGTAGGCCCCAGATCGTTTGCGACAGCCGCTTTACGGCGAAAGAATTGAAGCGAATCCGAAGAAGTCTGAGGCCGGTGGTCGTTCCATTGGGCTTCGAAACAGCACCGTTCCTCGCTGGTGCCCGCATGGCGTTCGACCCGGGAACCCGAAGTCTGACGGAGCGGACGGCGACTTCGCCTCCCTTCGTCTTGGCGATCGGGCGAATCGAACGCATCAAAGGCTTCGATTTTCTGCTGCGCGTGGCCAGGGCGCTGCGCAACTCCGGCGACGCCGGTTTCCAGTTCGTGATCGGCGGCGAAGGTCCCGAGCGGTCGCGGCTGGTGCGCAAGATCGACGCGATGGGCCTGACGGACCGGGTTCATTGCGTGGGCAGAATCGGCGACGACGAACTCGCGAAATGGTATCGGGCCGCGGATGTCTTCGCGAACGCCGACGGAGGTCATCCGGCCTTCGGGCTGGCCAACGCCGAAGCGCTGGCTGCGGGTACCCCTGTCGTTGCGACACCCAACGGCGCGCACGGCGATGTGGTGTCCCACGGCGACGATGGAAAGCTGATCGAAGCCCGCGATCCCGCGCGCTGGGCGGCCGCGATTCGGCGGATCGCCGCAGCGGATTCCCGCGATGCGGACCGTCGGCGCCGACGGGCCTCCCGCGCTGCGGGAAGATTCTCCCGCGACCGCATGATCGCACGTCTTGAGAAGGTCCTTCGTCGCGCGGCGGGCGGGGAAACTACTCTCTCCAGGTAACCGTCCACCCGCGGAGATCGGCTTGGACGTAAGGCGTGCCGATGTGGTTGGGCCCCTCGAAGGAGGAACAGATGCCGACGCCGCCCCGCAAAGCGTTTTCGCGCATCGCGTCCTCGACCACCCCGGCGAGCATTTCCGCGTCGCCCGCGTCCGACTTCCCGTCCTTGTTCAGATCGTCCATGCGATAGTCGCGGTTCTCGTCGACGATCAGCGCGAGACAGTCGCCGTACTGGAACCGGGTGAACTCGGCGAGCTGGATACCCATGCGTTCGAGCCGCGCCCGTTCGTTGGGCGAGACGAACCCCCGCAGAACCCGCAGCGATCCGGGCGCGACCTGCAACGCGTCGGCGACTGCCGACTCGACCGCTTCCGCGAACGCCGGAATACGCTCGTCCATCGCGACGTAGCGGACCTCCTCGTCGGTGAAGACCGGCGGATTGAGGCGCCCAAGCGACCAGTACCCGACGATGCCCCGGTCGGACGTGTCCGCGTCGATTCGGTAGAACACGCCAGGGGGTTCGTAGCTGCTGGCGTTTCTTCCCACGACGCCGGGCGCCGACTCGGCATGCTCGTTGGGATAGATGCCGATGATCGTTCCGCCGAGTGTGCCGTCTCCCTCCCGGTCGAAGAGGGTCCCCGCCAGGAAGTCTGCCTGGGCGCTCGCCGTGCGGTCGTCGTCGGCGACCGTCACGCTCACCCTCCCCAGCCCGCCGCCGACCGGCGGATACCAGCGGACGGAGCCGGGTGCCATGCCTTGGAGGCGACCCGATGACGCGGCCCACTCGTAGCGGGTGGCCACCTCCTGGACGAGTGCGGCACCGGCTTCGTGCAGCGGACCCGGCTCGGCCAGGCCGTCGGTGGGAGGCGTACACCCCAATTCGAAGGACTCCTTCGGGGGAAGCAGCGTCAGTACTCCGCCGGGGATGGGCCGACTGTCCAGAGTCAAAGCGGCGTTCTGGGCGCGGATCGGTCCGGCGAGCGGCAGGAACAGGGCGAAAGCGATGGAAAGTTTCAGGGCGGAGGTCGGTTGCAAGGGTGTCGTCCAGGGCGGGATTTGTCTGTTGCTCCGGAAGGAGACACCCGGAGATTCGGGGCGGGCAAATCGGAAAACCCGGGGAAAAGTCATTGCGGCAGGCTCCGGATGGCGGTTCCGTTGAGGTTCCGTGTTTCGGTGGAGAAGGACAAGGGATGCTCAATGGATTCAACGATTCGCTACGCAGGCGGGGACAGATGGCATTGAACGGTTCGACCCTGGGGATTCGTCCCGCACTGCTGGCGGTTCTCGCCGTATTGCTTTTTCTCGCGCCGGTCCATTCCCAGGACAGCAGCTTCGACCTGGACCGTCGGATCGAGGCGGCCCAGGAGGAACTGCGCAGCCTGATGAGCAAGCGCCGCTATGAGGAGGTGATCCAGCAGGCCGACGCGCTGCTGGAGATCGACCCCGGAAACGCCTCGGCGGTGGTCTGGAAGGCGCAGGCCCGCAAGCTGCTCGCCGCTCCCCCCGCTCCCGAGAAGAGCACGATATCCCCGTCCGGTCTTCCGATCGTCGGCGAAGGCACGGTACCCACCCCCGTGCCCAGGGAAGCACCGAAGTACGAACCCATTCCCCTCGCACCACAGACGGCGACCTCGTCCGGGGGCGGAATTCCACTCTACATCCTGGTCGGCGTCATCGTCTTCGTCGCCATCGTGCTGATCGGCGTGATCGTCGCGATCATGAAGGCCCGCGCGTCGCGCGAGCACGTGCGCGAGGAACTCGAAGAGGCCGTGCGCGAGCACACCGCCCACGGCGAACCGCGCCAGGACGTGCACGACGCCGTCACGCAGGTGTCGGGAGTCGCTGGTGCGCCCACTCCGCCATTGGACGACGACTCCGTTCTCCAGTACGGCAGCGTCGGGAAGCGCGATCCCGAGACGCTCTCCGACCGGGAGACGCTCGAAGAGCGGGGGACAGCCGAGCAGAAGACCGAGCAGCTGGGAGCCGTCAACGAGAGGGATACGGTGACGGAAGAGGACGACGAGCCGTCTCTTTCTTTCACGCCTCTTCCGACCGCCCCGCCCTCTTCCGGCGGCAATAGCGACGACGGCGAAGACACCATCGCCCTGGATTTCGGGCAGGCAGACATCTCGGCTCCCGAAGTCAGGGCTCCCGAAGTCAAGGCGCCGGACGTCTCGGGCTCGGACCCGACCGCCGATCTGACGTTCGGTGGTCTGATGTTCGCCTCGGAAGACGAGACGAAGAAGCCGGCGGAAGGCGAGAAGACGAAAGATGCCGTCTCCTTCGATTCACTGCTCTTCGATCAGGAGCAGGAAACCGCGCCGCCCGAGAAGACGCCCGGCGACGATCCCGACGCGATGTCCTTCAATTCGCTCATGTTCGAGGGTGCGGAGGAAACCCGCATGCCGGGTCAGGCTCCGCCCGCCGACACGCGCCAGGCGCCTCCCGAAGAGGACGACCCCAATGCCATGTCCTTCAACTCGGTCATGTTCGAGGGCGACGAGACGGTTGCCCCAGGACAGGCCAAAGCGGGTTCGTCGAACGCGGAACGCGATCCCCTCGGCGAGACGCTTCCCTTGACGGGCGGATTGAGCTTCGGCGGCGAGGATCCGACTGCGGACGATCCCGACGCGACGCGGGCTCTTCCCCCGGTCGTTCCGCCCGAAGGCGCCGACCAGGAACACACTGTCAAGCTGCGCGAGGACGAGGACTCCAACCCCTAAGGCGTGGGCGGCGCGCTTGCGAGGGCCGGCTCCTGCTCCGGCTCGATGAGTCTTCGCAGGACTTCCCGCACGATGGGAGCGGCAACGTCTCCGCCATGTCCATCGGCGTCTTCGATATGGGCGACGGCGACGTATGTCGGCGCATCGGCGGGGAAGAATCCCGCGAACCAAGCATCCACTCCCCCCTTGCCGTTCTCCGCAGTTCCCGTCTTGCCGCAAATGCCCCATTCCCCGGGGAAGTCCGCCTTCCAGGCGGTGCCTCCGTACTGGTTGACGGCCGCATCGAAGCCGTCGATCAGCGCGCGCCGGTCCGTCGGGGATATCGTCG
>JAJFLJ010000149.1 GCA_021772755.1 Candidatus Sumerlaeota bacterium | reverse complement strand
CTGGCGTGTCGTTTGCACGAACGGGCCATCGGAATGGCACTGCGCGACGAGCGCGAGGAGAAGCACCTGCTGCATCTGGCGCGACTGTACAAGCGCCTGCGGCGGTGGGACGACGCCGTCGAAATCTGGCGCGGAATGCAGGCGCGGCCCCTGAGCGTGTCGCTGCCGGCGTGGGTGGAACTGGCCAAGCACCTGGAGCACCGCGAGCGGCGGTACCGCGACGCGCGAATCCTGGTGCACCGGTGCGTGCGGCAGTGGGAGTTGGAGGAGGACGTGCGTCGGCTGACGGGACGCCCGCCCGTCCGCGCTGCGGGGGATTCGCCGCTTGCGGACCTGCGAAAGCGTCTCGAACGTCTCGACCGCAAAGTGGCCAGGGCGGCCACGGCCCGATGATCACGGAACCCGTCATGCATAAGCAATGGTACGAAGCCGCCTTCGGGGCGGACTACCTCGAACGGTATTCCCACCGCAGCGAGGAGGAGGCCGACGGCGCCGTCGATCTGTTCCTGCGGCGCACGCGCCTGGCAGAGGGAGCCCGGGTGATGGACCTTTGCTGCGGCGCGGGGCGGCATGTGTTTTCGTTTCGGCGGCGCGGGTTTCCCGCCGTCGGGCTGGACCTGTCGATGGACCTGCTGCGGGCGGCGCGGGAGCTGCCCGGCGCGCGGGACGTTCCGCCGGCGTGTCTCGTGCGGGCCGACAAGCGGTGGCATCCCTTTCCGGCGGAGACGTTTCACGCCGTGACGCATTTCTTCACGGCGTTCGGATACTTCCAGGAGGACGCGGAGAACTACGCCGTGTTCGACGAGGTTCGCCGCGTCCTGAAGCCGGACGGATGGTATCTGTTCGACTTCATGTCGGCCCCCCTGGTGATCGCCGAGTTCGACGGCCGCGACGAGATTCGCTCGGAGGAGTCCGACGGCGACGTACGGATCGTTTCGACGCGGCGGCTGACGGACGGGGGGCTGCGCGTCGAGAAGCACATGGAGTTCCTCCGCGACGACCGCGTCTTTCGCGAGTTGCACGAAAGAGTCCGCCTCTTCCGGCCGGAGGACCTTCTCACGGCGCTCGATGCGCGCGGGTTCGCCCTTGCCGAGACCTGGGGCGACAACGACGGCGGTCCCTGGCGGGGGGAGCATTCCCCGCGCTGGATCGCACTCTCGAAACGCCGGCCGACCACATCCCAAGAGGACACGTTCGCATGAGAGTCATCACGGCTGCCACTGCGCTTCTTCTTCTCCTGGCGACTCTTGCGACGGCTCCCGCGCGCGCGGAGTGGGTTTCCTCGGAATGGGGCGAGACGGGAATCTTTCCCATGGAGAACGCCCCGTTTCCCCACGAGAGCCGCAAGGACGGGCACACCTACCGGGACACGGCGTATTCCGCCGAGGAACACTACAGCGACAACAGCGTGGCGCTCTTCGTCCCGAAGGGCTACGTTCCCGGCGAGCGCGTTCATCTGATCTACTACTTTCACGGCTGGGGGAACGACATCCGCAAGGCGATGGCGGAGTTCCGTCTCGCCGAAGCGGTCGCGACGAGCGGACGGAACGTGATCCTCGTGTTTCCGGAGGGCCCGAAGAACGCGAGCGATTCGGGCTGCGGGCGTCTCGAAGAGGAGGGTGCGTTTCGCGCGCTGACGGAGGAGGTTCTCGCGACGCTGAAGAGCGAGGGCAGGATTTCGCACGCGAACGCCGGCGACGTGATTCTGTCGGGCCACAGCGGGGCCTATCGCGTGATCGCGAAAGGCCTGGAGCACGGCGGCCTGGAGGAGCACATCCGCGAAGTCTATCTTCTCGACGCCAGCTACGCCATGACGGAGCAGTACACCGACTGGATCGCCCGCCGTCCCGAGGGCCGTTTTCGCTCCGTCTTTACCGAACATCTGCGCGAGGAGAACGTCGGCATGATGAACGCCCTTGTGGAGAAACGCGTCCCGTTCCGGTTCGTGGGCGACGGGGACGCCACGGCCGAGGTCGCCGAAGCGGAGCGGGTGCTCTTTCTCGGGACGGAGAAGCTGGACCACAACGGCGCGGTGTCGCTTCTGGGGCCCTGGCTCGCCGGGTCGGCGATCGAGCGGTCAGGCGCGGGCTTGTCCGAACAGGGACAGTAGGCCGCTGGGCTTTCGGTTCGGCCAGAAGGCACTTGACCGCCGGGGCGGTGGGCGGTGGAAACTGCCACGGATCGATAGAAAGAACCGGCTTTCAATCCAATCGTGGCGGTTCCGTGCTGTGAACAAGACCGGCATTTGGGCAGGGGCGGTGGTTTGTGCCGCCGTCGTCGTCGCGGCGGTGTGGTTCGCGATCTTTCGTTTCTCGGAACCGGTCGTCGTCGTGACGGGGCCATCCGCCGCGACGGTGGCGAGGCCGGTCGCGCCCGTTCCCGCCGAACCGGCCACCTCCGCGATGGACGATGTCGCGTCTTCTGCGGTGCCGCCGGATACGGCGACGACCGTTCCCGCCGTTCCCTCGCGTCTCGTGCCCGCAGCGGAAACGAGCGTCATCGGCGACCGCGACATTCTCGACGACAGGGACCTCCGGGCGCTGCTGAAGGAGTTCGGCGGTTGGGAGGCCCTCTATCGAGCGGGCACGGAGCAGGAGCGCGCGGAACTCGTCGTGGCGCTCGGCATGGAAGACAAGCTGCGCGACGAGCTGCCCAACATCCTGCCGCTGGAGCCGGACTCCGACATGCGCGCCATGATGCTGCACCGGGTGGCGCCGAAGGACTACTACGAGGACCTCGATCCCGACACCGACGTCGTCGATCACGAGCTGATCGCGCTTCTGGAACTCGATCTGGGAACGCCTCTGGAGAAGGACGAGTGGCTTGCGCGCCTGGACCTGGCGTCGATCGCGCAGGGCGAGTACGGCGTGGAGTGGACGCGGCGGGCGCTGCGTTCCGGCGACCCGGACGTCGAGTTCCTGGCGGCGGTTCTGCAGGTGAATCTCAACAAGCTGACGGACGTGGTATCGCCCGCGGAAGCGAGACGGGCGGAGGACCGCCTGTTCGAGACTCTTGGCCCGGAGAGCGACGGGGAGTGGGACGTGATGCAGCGCATTCGGGGCTACCAGGCGCTGATGTTTTCCTCGGACCCGGACCGCACCCTGGAGTTCTACCGCGAAAGACTCTCGGAAGAGCGGGACCCGCGGGGCACGGAAGCGCTCGGGCGCTTCATCGAAACCCTGGAATCCGTCTACGGATCGTAGTACGACCTCATCCCCCCGGCTCGAAAGGAGCTACATCGAAATGAAACGAACGAAACCGAACATCGTGGCGCGAATGGGTGCCGCAGCGGTTCTGCTGCTGGGAACGAACGCGGCCGTCGAAGCCGACGGCGGCGACGAGCTGATCGGCGCGGGGCCCGGCGCGTACTCGACCATCGACAACTTCACGACGCACGTCAACGGCAACAGCCTGCCGGAGAGCGTGATCCCCGCTTCCGGCAAGAACGGCGAGCAGTTCGAGATCGATCCCGAACTGTTCTGCGAATACGACGGAACGATCTTCGGCTACGCGAAGGTCTACTACCTTCCGCCGGTCAAGGATTCCAAGATCATCCCGCCCTGCGAACTGGTTCCCGTCCTGGGCAAGGGAAGCCTCTTCGACTGCTACCGCCAGAAGGTGGTGAAGGGCGGCATGTACGTGCGCGAGCAGTGGAAATGGAAGAACCAGGCGAAGATCTCCGGCAAGACCGACTCGAAGACCTTCGACGGAAAGACGAGCGTGAAGGTCGGCGCGTCGGCGAAGGGCAGCGAGAGCTACATGACGCCGCTGAGCATGCGCGCCGCCCCCAGCGGGATGGAGCACTTCGACGCGACCGGCGGGCTTTCCGCCGGCAGCATGGGCAAGGGGAAGGTCTCGGACGAGACGTACCTGGACATGAGCACCACCCAGAGGCTCCAGTATCTCGGCATCATCGGAGCCGAGAACCGACAGGTCGATCCGCCGGAGTTCAAGAAGACGACGGGCGAGCTGAAGGTCGATCTCGACGACTTCGGCGTGATGCACGACGGCAAGGTCCAGATCACGAACAAGGAGCCCGACTTCGACAAGAACAAGCCGGGCCAGATCAAGGTGAAGGGCAAGGGACAGGGCGGCGTCGTCAGCAACACCGGCCTGCACTGGATTCCCACCAGCGCGATCAACCAGCACTACAGCAACACCGGGTGCCTCTTCGATCCCAACTGGAGCGTCTTCCACCCCTCGCAGCTGATGTCCACGCACACCTCGACGACGAAGTGGATCATCGATCCGTACTTCTACCAGCAGGCCCGGTAGCCCGGCCCGAACAACCGCCGTTCCCCCCCGGGCGGAGCCAACCGGCTCCGCCCGTTCTTTTTCCCTCCGGCGAAAGAATCCCTTTCGCTCCGCCGCCGGCCCTCCTACAAGCCTCCGCACCTGTTGGAGGCTGTCTGACCCATGCGCCATTTTCTCTCCATCGCCGACCTCGGTCGCGCCGACATCGAAACGCTGCTGGACATGGCGGCCCGGCTGAAGGCGGGCCTGAAGGAGGCCCTCGCCCGCGGCGGTCGCCAGAGCCCGCTGCTGGACGGCAGGACGCTCGCCATGGTCTTCGAGAAGCCCTCGCTGCGGACCCGTTGCGCGTTCGAGGCGGGGATGTTCCAACTCGGCGGGCACGCCATCAACCTGGGCGTCGGCGATGTCGGCCGGTTGGGCGAGCGCGAGAGCATCGCGGACGTCGCCCGCAATCTCAGCCGGTGGTGCCAGATCATCCAGGCCCGCGTCTTCGATCACGAGAGTCTGCTGCGGCTGGCGGAGTGGACTTCCGTCCCCATCGTCAACGGGCTGTCCGACTACGAGCATCCCACCCAGGCCTTCGCCGACTATCTGACGATTCGCGAGGAGCGGGGCGGTTTCGACGGTCTGCATCTGGCGTGGATCGGCGACTGCTTCAACGTCTCGAACTCGCTGATGGCGATGGCGTGCAAGCTTGGCCACCGCATGACGATTGCCACGCCGGAGGGCTACGACCCCTCCGACCGCATCTGGGCGGAATGCGAGAGGATCGACCCCCGCGCCCGCGACCTGGTGCGGGTCGTCCGCGACCCCGCCGAAGCCGTGAAGGACGCCGACGTGCTCTACACCGACACGTGGGTGTCGATGGGCAAGGAACACGAGACCGCGAAGCGGGAGAGCGATTTCACGGGGTATCGCATCGACGCGGACCTGGTGGCGAAGGCCCCGTCCCGCGCCATCGTGCTGCACGACATGCCGGCCAAACGCGGCAAGGAGATCACCAGCGAGGTCATGGACGGGCCGCGCTCGCGGGTCTTCGACCAGGCGGAGAACCGGCTGCACACCATCAAGGCGGTGCTCTGCTGGTGCCTGGAGGCGAAGGTTTGAGCGCCGCCTCCGCCGGGGACTTCGCCCTTGACTCGGCACCGCTGCGGCGTATCGGTGGCAAGCCTTCGGGCGGGAGTAGCTCAGTGGTAGAGCTTCAGCCTTCCAAGCTGAATGTCGCGGGTTCGAATCCCGTCTCCCGCTCCATTTCCCCCGATTTCCCGAACGACTAGCCATGCAGCGGCCCTGGTTCTACGTCCTCGTTTGGACCGCCTGTCGGATCTGGTACGCGATCTACAACCGGCTTTCGGTTCGCGGCGCGCGGAATCTGCCGTCGGAGGGGCCGGTGCTGGTGTGCGCGAACCACGCGAGTAATCTCGACCCGACGCTGGTGGCGATCTGCTTTGCCCACAGGTTATTTCGATTCATGGCGAAAGCCGAGTTGTTTTCGGTCCCGATTCTGGGGACGGCGATTCGGTGGCTCGGAGCGTTTCCCGTCGATCGCGAGGCGAAGGGCGGGGACCGGAGCTCGTACGTCGAATCGCTGAAGTCGCTGAAGGAGGGCGGGGTCCTGCTCGTGTTTCCGGAGGGCACCCGCACGGAGGACGGAAACGTCCAGGAATTCCTGGCGGGGGCGTCGCGGCTGGCCTGTTCCGTTCCCGGCACGAGGATTCTTCCGGTACGCATTCGCGGCACCTTCGAGTCGTTCGGGCGGGGGCGGAGCTTTCCGCTTCCGAGCAAGATCGTCGTGACCGTCGGCGAGCCGTTTCGCCCCGACGAAATTAAGGGCTTGCCGGGCGACAAACACGCCTGGTATCAGGCCGTCACACAGGAAACACGCCGCAGGATTCTCGATCTCTAGGATATTCCCCCTCCAACCGGCAACGACGCGAGAGCGTATTCCTTTCCTATCATCCGAAACGCAGTTCTCAGGGAGCCACCCACAACCATGACCACCGACCCGACTCGCGACGAGAAACGGGAGGGCCTGCAAGCCTCCGCCACGCAAACGGAACAGGAGCCCGGAGCCGATCGCGCCGACGCGAACGACAACGATCTTCAGGACGAGATCGCGCAGTTCGACCAGCTGATCGACCAGCATCTTCCTCCGGAGACCGCGCAGAAGACCGCGCGCGGCGAAGTCCTGGAGGTGCCCGTCGTGGCCGTTCGCGAGGACCACGTCCTCGTCGATATCGGTGGCAAGGCGGAGGCGACGATTCGTCTCGACGAGTTTCCCATGGTCGGCGGCGTGCGCGCCGTCGCGGTCGGCGACGTCATCAAGGCGGTCCAGCTCGGTCGCGAGACCGACGGCACCCCGCGCCTTTCGCACCGCGAGGCCCGCGCCCGCGAGGCGGAGGAGAGCGTTCGCCTCGCCCACGAGAACCAGACGCCGGTCAAAGGCCGCGTCGTGCAGACGGTCAAGGGCGGCCTGATCGTCGATATCGGCCTGACGGCGTTCATGCCGGCGAGCCAGGTGGACCTGTTCAAGATTCCCGATCTGACGAAGCTCGCCGAGCAGGACATCGAAGCCTACGTCATCGAGTACGACGACCGGCGCAAGCGCGCGGTGCTGTCGCGCCGCAAGCTGCTCTTCGAGAAGCGCGAGTCCGAGCGCCGCGCGTTCCTCGACGGAATCAGCGAGGGCGCCGTGATCTCGGGCACGGTCAAGAACGCGCTGGACTTCGGCGTGTTCGTCGATCTCGGCGCGATCGACGGCTTCGTGCCCCGCGAAGAGGTCTCCTACGACCGCGGCACGCACCCCGGCGAGATCATGAAGGCCGGCGAGGAGGTCTCCCTCAAGATCGTTCGCATCGACGAGGAGTCCGGAAAGGTCACTCTTTCCCGCAAGCGCATGCAGCCCGACCCCTGGGACACCATCGGGGAGCGGTTCTCGGTGAACGCGCTGGTGAAGGGCCGGGTCATCGCCCTGCAGCACTACGGCGCGTTCGTGTACGTCGAGGAGGGCGTGACGGGCATGATCCACGCCGGCGATCTGAGCTGGCAGGCCGGCAACAAGAAGCCGGCGGATTTCCTGACGGTCGGCGACGAGGTTGAGTGCAAGGTCCTCGAGCTCGACGCCGAGAAGCGCCGCATGTCCCTGGGCCTCAAGCAGGTCCAGATGGACCCGTGGGCGGACGCCGCGACGAAATACGCGCGCAACGCGAAGGTGAAGGGCAGCGTCACCTCGATGACGAACTACGGCGCCTTCATCCGTCTCGACGAGTACATCGAGGGCATGGTGCACGTCTCCGACCTTTCCTGGGAGAAGCGCATCAACCACCCGAAGGACGTTCTCAAGGTCGGCGAGGAGGTCGAGGCCGTCGTGCTGAAGTGCGACCCCCAGGCGCAGCGCATCAGCCTGGGCGTCAAGCAGATCACCGACTCGCCGTTCGACGCCTACACGGCGAAGCATCCCGTCGGCAGCGTCGTGACGGGCAAGGTCACGCGGTTCGCGCCGTTCGGCGCGTTCGTGGAGCTCGCCGAGGGCCTGGAGGGTCTCGTCCATATCAGCCAGATCGACGAGAAGCGCGTGGAGCTTCCCGAGAAGGTGCTGACACAGGGCGAGGAAATCACCGTCAAGATCACCAAGATCGAAAAGAAGAACCAGAAGATCAGTCTCTCGCGGCGCGAAGCCATCCGCGCGCAGGAGCGGCAGACCGTGAACGAGTTCATGAAGCAGACCGACGCCCACGGCGGCATGACCTTCGGCGAGGCGCTCAAGAACGCGCGCAAGGACACCGACGGCTGACCCGCGGAGCGACGAACCGGGCATGACGGCGGCGCCGCAGGGAAACCTGCGGCGCCGTCGCGTTGGGGCTGTCGTGCGAGGCGGAAGACGGCTTGCGCCCGTCAGTTCTCCCCGCAGACGGGAAGGGTCGTTTCGCTCTCGACGAAGACGTTCGCGCGGGCGAAGGGAAGTTCCCGGGCGCCGCGTGCCGCGTGCCATTCGCAGGCGCGCGCCAGCAGGATCATCCGCGCGAGGGCCGCATGGCGCGGGCTTCCCGCCCGGACCGGAAGCATTCGCCTCATCACGTGGCGCGCCGATTCGTGCGGTCCGAGCTCGCCGGGGCTCTCCGCCAGCAGGTCCAGCTGCAATCCCGGGCGCTCGCCCCGCTCGCGCGCCGAATCGCGGTCGAGCGCGCTCTGGCGCACCGCGTCCGCCAGCGCGTCGAAGCAGCGCAGCAACTGCGAGCAGCCCTCGCGTTCCAGGTCGAACGACACGACGGAGTTCAGCAGCGAGTCGCCGCTTTCGTCGGCGTCCGCCGCCCCGCGCGCGTCCGCCGTCACCGACGTCCTCCACGACAGATGCTGCAATTCCTCGTCGGCGAACGCTTCGGCGAAGACTTCCGCCGCGAACTTGGAGAGCGAGAGCAGCGCGTAGCTGGCCATGCATTCCGTCAGAACGCGGTCGTCGATGCTCTTGAGAATGCCGGGGATCGACCGGGCGTTCGACTCGCCCTGCAAGAGGTTCCACGTTCCGTGGAGCGCGCGAAAGCGCTCCTCGACGAACCGGCGGACCGTGCCGCCCGCCACCGCGCCGGTCATGTCGGCGAACGATCCGCTCGCGGGACCGACGCCGCGGATGTCGGCGAGGCGCGCCAGGTGCAGCCACTCGAAGAACCCCTGCATGGCGGTGGACGCCAGGTCCAGGCCGCTTCCGATGCGTGCGCTCCAGAGGTGGGTCCACTCGGCGAGTTCTCTGGCGCGGCGGCGGAGAGGCTTGCGCGGAAACGAGGAGAGTGCGCCGCGCGAGAGCGCCTGGAAATCCAGGAGTGGATAGAGCCGGTCGCCCGCCTCCTCGCGGGAGGAGGTCGCGACGAGGACATCCTGGGCGGCGCGATCGACGAGATGCGCCGAATCGCCGCCCGCCATGAGCACATAGCCGCCGCCGATTCCGCTGCGGTCGAGCGCGTGCAGAATGCGGCCGTGAAGCGGCGCGAGGTCCTCGTAGCGTTCGAAGGAGCGCCGCAGGTCGGGCAGGTCGGACGGCGGCACCACGCAGAGAAGCGTCGCCGCGTCCGGCAACGGCAGCGCGAGCCACTCCGTTCCCTTCAGGGACGCGTCGCCGCCGGTGTCCAGAATGTCCGGTGCGGGCAGGCGGCCGAGGCCCCATCCCAGATGCGAGAGCACGGAGAGCACGTTTCGCATGGCATCGGAGGGGGCTGTCGGTCGCCTGGTCTTCATCGCACACCGCTCCGTTCGGCGGGCTTCACCCTTGATCGAACCCCGCCCGCCGGACCATCGAAAAAGCGGGTTGTCGCGTCATTCCGTCCGAATCGACGATGTTGCGCAGGGGCGGTTCGCCGCCTGTCGGACGACCGGAGGCCGTCTTGGTCAGAGCCGCTATCTGGGCCGCGTTTCTCGTGATCGTCGCGATCCTGCTGGGTCGCGAGTTGTTGCACATGCTCGACCTTCGGCGCGAGGGCGGGGCGTGCGAATTCGACCGGGCCCGCTTTCGGCGGCGCACTCTCGGCCTGGGGGTTCTCGTGGTGCTGGCCGCGATGACCGACGCGGGTTCCCTGATCGATCCATACCTGGACGCGCCGCGCATGCTGGCGTACTACGGCGTCTGCTTCGTGGTGCTGATCTGGCTGCTGATCATCGCGGCGCGCGACTACCGCGCGCTCGCCGAGTCCTGGAGTGCGGACCGCGACCGCATGGCCGTCGAGGCGCTTCTCGAACTTGAAAAGGAAATCCGCAGCGATTCCGACGACGAGCCCATTCCGCCACTGGACTTCGATCAGACCAGGGAGCGGTGAATCCCGGGGTTGGACGCGCCGGACGGCGTCGCGCGTCCCGACGCGACGTACGCCCGCCAGCACTTCGTCCCGGCGATCCGGTTGAGGCCGAGCTCCAGACCGGGACAGAGGATCACGCGCCGCGACTGAAGCTTGTTGTGAATGCGCTTCGATTCCACCGGCACCCCCGTCAGCCGCACCGGCGTCGATCCCGAGTAGCGCTTGAGCAGCGCATGAAGCGCCTTCAGTTCGTCGTTGTCGAGGCGCGGAATGTCGATCTCGACGCATTCGGCCTTCAGCGCGCGCCGCGCGGCTTCCTCCGGCGATTCGAGAATCTCCGCCCGGAGGACCCGCACGTCGCCTTCGCGTTCGAGGCGCCCCGCCGCGAGGACCGGCTGTCCCGTCTTCAGGCGCCGCTCCAGGAACGCGGCCTGAACGGGCTTGGCCTCCACCAGGCAGCCCTCGACTTCGGCGAGCACCATCGGGGCGCCGCCTTCGTCGATCTCCTCCAGCGAGCCGATGAAGCCCACGATGCAGATTTCGCCCTCCATCTTCGGCGCGATGCGCGATGCCGGCACCACGTGCGCGTCCTCCAGCCACTCCTCCTCGAAATAGAGGGGGTCGAGACTGATGGTGTGGCGCATCGTCTTGCGTTCCTGCTCGGCGATCCACTCCAGCGAGTCCTCTTCCTCCGACGATTCGAAGACTTCGAGGGAAACCTGGTTGTTCAGCCACCAGGTGCCGTCCTGGCCGAGGAATTCCAGCGGATCGTCCGCCGCCGCCTTTCGGCCGGAGGGCCTGAGCAGGGGCGTCAGCTCCTCAAGTTGCGCGAGCAGGTCCTGGCGGCTGAACTGGAACGAGTCGAGAGCCCCCGCGCGGATGAGCAACTCCGCGTGGCTGGCCTTCAGCAGGCGGGGATGGGTTCTGCGCAGCAGATCGGCGAGACTGGAGTAGGTCATCTCGCGGCGGACGGTGAGGAGTTCGCGGATCGCCGCGCGCGTCATTCCGCCGATCAGAATCAGGCCGGGCCGCAGACCCGGTCCGCCGCCGCTGCGGTCGGGCGCCCAGCGCTCCGCCGAGCAGTTCAGATCGATGGCGAGGATGTCGATCTTCGAGCGGCGCGCGTCGGCCAGCAGCGCCGCGACCATTCCCGGGTCGGCGGAGAACTCCGAGAGCGCCGCCGCCAGGAACGCGGCCGGTTCCGAGGCCTTCATCGCCGCGCAGGTCCAGGCCAGCAGCGTGCTTTCGAAACGCGCGTCGGTCCTGCCGGAATGCTCGGCGCAGATGCGACTCAGTTCCGCCAGCGTGCGCGGAGCGGACCGGCGCAGCGCGCGCCGCAGTTGCGGCGGCTCCAGGCTCGCGATTCCCTGTGTCATGCCGGAGCCGACGGTTTGCGCCGCGCCCCGGTCCTCGGCGCCGATCAGCGTCGGGTCGTAGTGCCGCGACCCCTGCTCGCGAATCCAGCCGGCCGCTTCCGTCATCAGGTCCAGCAGGGGCCGCGAAACGAAACGGATTCGGGCGAACCCCAGACCGGTCGCCGCCTCCGATTCCCACTGGCTGCAGAGTTCCTCCTCGCTGGTCGTCAGGCGGGGGAGGGGCGCTTCGCGTTCGGCCGCGACCAGGAGGAATTCGCCGGCCGTCGCGCGCATGGTGCGCACGCGCCCCTCGTAGCGTCGTGCCAGCCATGCGACCGAGCGTACGTCGGAGAGCGCCAGGTCGTGGTCGGGGTCCTGTCCGGCGGGACCGAGCGTGTCTTCCTCTCGGGCGCGGTGCCACGCGGCGCTGTTGGTGACGCGGCGAATCTTGCGCACGTCGAGATGCAGCAGGTCGGCGACGACCTCCGCGGCGGCGCCGGCGGAACGACGCTGCCATTTGCCGGCGCGGCAGAGACTCTTCTGGAACAACTCCTCGAGAACGCGTTCGGCGCTCTTCTGATGCGAGGAGGGAATCGCCAGTTCCAGCACGGGCGTTCGCTCCGCGCTGTCGGCCGGCGGCAGGAAAGGCAGATCGAAGCGGAGCGGGTCGATGCGCGTGAGGCCCAGCAGCGACGCCACCAGGCTGTTCGTCAGGAATCCGGCGCCCGGTCCCCGGGGGACTTCCTGCTGGTCGAGAGCCTCGTCCAGCAGCGCCAGCGTCACCAGCGCGTCCGCAAGCCCCAGCCGCGAGAGTTCCTCGAACTCGCGGTTGAGACGCTCATGCCACCGCACCGTTCCGCCCTCGCCGTATCGTTCGGCGGCGCGCTCGAAGCACTTGTTCCACACGAAGGAGTCGGCATCGACGCCCCGCATGAATTCGTGGCGCGGGAAACGCCTCGGGGGATGGGGAAGTTCGACTTGGCACATCGCGGCGATCTCGACCGTGGCGGCGAGCGCTTCGGGAAAGTCCGCGTAGAGTTCGGCGACTTCGTCGCCCGGCATCGGGTGACAGCGCAGCGTTCTCTCGCGCGCGAGGTCTCCGAACCGCGTCGGCCGTTCCGCGTCGTGCAGTCCGTCGAGAAGACACCACGCGAGATCGTCCTCGGGCCGCGCGCAGCGAATCTCGGGAACGGCGACGGTGCGAAGGCCGAAGTACCGCGCGACCTTGCGCAGAAGATTGCAGCGCCGGCGGGCATCCTCGTCGACGGGGGGAACGAGAACCAGCGCGACGCGGCGCTTGCCGAACGCCTCGATGAGTCTCGTCATGGCGTGTTCGGCGCGCTCGAAGTCGCCGGCGAGCGCGGCCCGCGACACGGCGCTGTCGGGGCTTGCGAGAGCGATCAGGCCTTCGCGGCCGTGAAGGAGATCGTCGGCATCGACGACGAGGCGGTCCTGGCCGGCGGTGCTCCGGGAGGAGAGCGCGACGAGCTGGCACCAGCCGGCGCGGTTCTCGGCGAGCAACCGCATGCCGCCGCATTCGCCGCCGCAGCGGACCTGCAACTCGATACCGAAGACGGGCCGAACGCCGAGCCGTCGCGCGGAGGCGGCGAACTCGACCGCCCCCGCCAGAGTTCCCGCGTCCGCCAGCGCCATCGTCCTTTGGCCCCACGACGCGGCCGCGCGGACGAGCTGGTCCGGCGATGCCAGGCTTTGGCCGACGCTGTAGTCGCTGCGGCCTCCGAGATGGACGAATTCGACGGGCATGCAAAACACCGGTTCGCGAATTGGCAGAGGGTGACGACCTCCCCTCCCCGGGCTTCACAGTGTCAAGATCGGAAGGCGCGCCCCGCCGCGCGAAAAGAGCGTCAGGAACAACGAAAGAAGCCGGAGCCCAGGGGCTCCGGCTTCGGATTCGAAGGCGTGTGCGCCGAAGCGCGCGGACTTCAGATGCTCTTGCCCTTCTCGATGCGGTCGCCGGAAGCCTCGACGGGGCCGTGGAGCGTGCGAACGCCGTTGGCGTCCACATCCTCCAGGTAGTAGTAGCGGCTCTTGCGGCCGCTCATGGGAACGGGGTCCTCGAAGACGTAGACCGCGCCGGCCCACGAGGTGCCTTCCGCCGGAATGATCGTCGTGGTGAGCTGTTCGCCGACGTTGCCGTCCTCGTCGGAGCGATAGACGTGGAAGCCGACGTTGTCGATCTCCGCAGCGGTCTCCCACACGAGGCTGACCTGGCCGGTGCGGGACACGACCGCTTCGAGCGACATGAGGTCCACCAGCAGCGGGTCCTGCGCGTCGTGTACGAAGAGCAGGTTCTGGGAGCCCGACTCCGCCGAGGTGATGTACGTGGCCGACTGGCCCGTGGAATCGTACGTGACGATCCCGGCGTTCAGGCTCGTCAGCACGGCGGCGAAGCACGTGCTGGAGATGCCGGGGGGGATGTCATTGAGGTCGCGGCGGCAGATGCGCGGGAACGTCGGCGCCGTGCCGCGGTCGGGGAGTCCCAGCGCCTGGATGTCGAAGGAACTGGAACTGGGGATGACGCGATAGTGTTCGAGGGTCAGCGTGCCGCCATTGGGGCCGTTGGGGTCGTTGCCTTCGCGCTCGACGAGGACCGAATCGGAACCGCCGCCCTTTGCGGCGCTCTTGGAGGGGAGCGACTCGAAATCGATCATCGCGCCGGCGATGCCGAAGTCGATCAGCGTGTCCGTGCCCCACTGCGAACTGGAGTCGTCGATGGTCTTGCGGATTTCGCCGTCGTCCTGAAGGTCGAGCGTCGTGACGAGGCTCGCCACGATGCCGTTCTCGTTGTCCTGGTCGGTGATGGCCGCCTGGGGCTCGATGGAGAGGCCGGACGTCCAGTAGGTTCCGGCGGGCCGGGGGCGAAGGTCCACTTCGGTGCCGGTTCTCACCTCGATGTTGCGGGGACTGCGCGTGGAGTTGACCGAGGAGAAGGCCTCCTGCGGCTGCAGTTCGATTCCCGCGTCGTACATCGTGCCCGTGTTGTACACGATGGTGGTGCCCGCCGCGAAGTTGTAGTTGGCGATCGAGGAGGGATTGAACGGAAGCGTCGGCGCCACCCAGTCGACGAGTGCGCCGTCTTCGACGAACTCGATGGTGGCGTCCTGGAACACCGTCATGCGCGACTTGATTCCGAGCGGATCCTCGAGGATCAGATAGCCGCCCGCGACGGGGGAGTTGATTCCGCTGTTGAAGTTGCCGACGTGGAACCTGGAGATTTCCGTCGGGCTGCTGTCGCTCCTGAACCCTGCCGGGTCGCCCGAATTGCCCCAGAAGTAGAACGCGCCGGCGTTGTCGGACGTGATCGCTCCGGCCGCATCGATCTCGACGTCGTGAACGAAGAGCACATTGGCGACCCGAAGCGTGCCGTCCTCGATGATGAGGTTCAGCGTGCTGTTGTTTCCGCCGGGCGCGACGAGGACCAGGTGTCCGGCGCGAATGATGGCGGTGTCGCCCTCGGCGATGCTCGGGGCGCGGGGAGCCTGGGCGCCCGCAGGGTTGCCCGAGTCGAGCGTCCAGGCGGTCGCCAGCGAGAAGCGCGCGGTCGCTTGCGTCCGGGAGTACAGCGTCAGGGGCGCCGCTTCCGCGATGCCCATGCCGAAGATCGCTCCTGCCATCGTCGCGGCCAATGCGAGGGCCTGCTTGCGGATTGCGAAAGGAGTGCTCATGGTGATCGGATTCCCTAGCTTTCGTATGGTCTTCGTGCCGTGCGGCCATTCGCCGGATACGAGACGAGGTTCCACCAATTCAGCATATTACTCGGCTCCGATGACAATTGCCCCGCCCCCAAACGTCAAGGTGTAAGTCGTCTTTCGCCGGGGATGTCCGCCCCGCAATCCACTTCGCCGGGACCTTGCCATGAACCGTATCGCAGCCATCGTTTTCCTGGGCCTTTTCGCCGCAGGCTGCAAGGAGGAGCAGCGGCTCTACACCATCGAGGGCGAGCCC
>JAJFLJ010000148.1 GCA_021772755.1 Candidatus Sumerlaeota bacterium | reverse complement strand
AGCGCGAGATCGAACGCGTCGGTTCCACAAGGACGTTCAAGGTGGACATCCGGGTCGTGTGCGCCACGAACTGCGATCTCGCGGAGCGCGTCCAGGAGGGGGCCTTTCGCGAGGACCTGTACTACCGGATCAACGTTCTGCCCGTCTATCTGCCCTCTCTCCAGAAGCGGAGAGAGGACATTCCGTTGCTGATCGACCACTTCATCGGACAGTACAACGAACGGCTTGGTCGCAGCATCCGCAGCGTGGACGCCAGGGCTCTCGACCGGATGATGAACTACTCCTGGCCCGGGAACGTGCGCGAGCTCGAGAACATCGTCCAGCGCACCATGCTGATGGCCGAAGGGGAGACGATACGCGAGGCGGATCTGCCGCCCGTTCTCCGGTCCGTCGGCGGGGGAGTCGCCGCGACGCCGCAGGCCGCCGACGGCTCCGCGCCGCTCGGGGACCTCGATCTGGCGGGTCTTCTCGACACCGACTGTTTCGACCTCCCACTTGCCGACCGTCTCACCCAAGTGACCGAACACATCGAGTGCCACCTGATTCGCGCGGCCCTGGAACGGACCGGCGGCCACCGCCAGGAGACCGCCGATCTGCTGGGGATCAGCCGAAAAAGCCTCCACAACAAGATGGTTCGCTACGAGCTCTTCGATGAGTAAACCCGGGAACGAACCGGCGTAACCTTGCTTACCCAGTTCCACAGAATGAGGGCTCAGAACGGGTCGAGCCGGTTGGCGGTATCCCCGTTATTGATCTGTAAAACACTGAAAACATGAGACTTGAACTTGGAGCGGGATGTGTGGAGGGGATGGCTCACGGGTTGGCACCGACCTCGCATGAGAGGACCGGGCAAGCGGTCGGCAACAGACCAAAAAAACTTCGGCAAGGAGACATTGCCATGATTAGCAAGAACCGTAAAGGCTTTACGCTCGTTGAAATCATGATCGTCGTCGCGATCATCGGAATCCTTATCGCGATCGCCGTCCCGGGCTTCATCAAGGCCCGTAACATCAGCCGTCTGAACGCCTGCCAGGAAAACCAGACCAAGATCGATGGCGCCGTTCAGCAGTACATCCTCGAGTACAAGTTCCCGGGCCTCAGCGACACGAACCTCCAGGGCTACCTTGGTGGCGACGCGTTCGAGACCGAGCTGGTCGGCGCGACGAACTACCTGCGCTCCAACCCCTCCTGCCCCGCCGGTGGCGACTACACCGTCAGAACTTCCGAGGGTACGCTTGGCGAAGGCGTTGCCTGCGACCTGGCCACCGACCCGGACAACCTGCACGAATACCCGGAGTGAGATCGCTCTCACCTCGCGTAGCTTGAAAGCGGGGAGCCTTGGCTCCCCGCTTTCTCTTTTTATCCCGCCGTATCTCCTCGGCGCAGGGCGTCCCGCCCGCGTCTACCCGTTCAGAGTCCCGCGCTTGACCCCCGCAGCGCTCCGGAGGTCTTTGAACGAATGAGCAACTCCGTCGTTCTCGCCGCGTTCTTCGCCTTCCTCAACGTGCTCTTCATGTTCGCCGGCTTTCATGCCGTGGAGATCCCGCTTCTGGCGGTTGCCGCGCTCTTCGCCCTCGTCGGCCTGCGCAAGCCCGGCGTGCCGGAGTCGGAGCGGCAGGGGAGAGTCGTCGCCGTGCTCTCCATCGTTCTTGCCGCGCTGCCGCTGTTCAAGCCGCTTGCGGACTCCTTGATCCTCGCGCGCATGCAGGCCGTCCGCGCGAAGCAGACCGCGCCCATGTACACCGCGCTGGACGCTGCCGCGAAGGGCCTTGCGGATTCCGTTCAGGAGTACCGTGACGCCGTGGGTTTCTATCCCATGATGTTCGGCGACACGGCTCTGCCGCAGTACGCGCGCGACGGGACGCTCATCGAGCCGCCTGCGGACCTGGTTCTTCCCGCGATTCCCGCCGACCCGTTCGAGACGTCCCGCGACCTGCAAATCTACAGCGTCGGAGAGCTCGGCGCCATGATCGTTTCCGCAGGCCAGGACGGCGTCAGCGAGTTCCCCCGTCCCGACGTCATTCTTCCCATCGACGGCCAGCCCAGCGACCCGCTGGCACCCTACGCCCTGGCCGGCGTCGATCTCCGCAGGATCACCTACGATCCGACGAACGGGGCGCTCGGCAACGGCGATATCGTCCGCTGGCAGGGCCCGCCGGAGTCCTCTTGGGATGAGACCATGAAGCCCCTCTGGGACGCCTGGGACGCCGTTGACAGCCTCACGCCACCCCCGCCCGACGATGACCGCGAACTGGACCATCCGCTGCCCGAGGACGACGCTCTCACGGCCGAAAGCCTCCTCGCCGACGGGCAGTATCTCGGAGCTCTCGCCGCAGCGTCCAGGGCCGTTCAGAACCGCCGCGTCCACGAGAACTTCTGGACGATCCCGCAGCTCAAGAAGGCCGATCTGATCCGCGCAAAGGCTCTCTACCACCTTGGGCACTACCGAACGGGTGCGGATTACGTCATCGACTACCTACAGAATTCGCCCAACGACGCCGAAGCGCACTACTGGCTGGGCAAGATGCTGTACCTTGGGGGACGCCCCACCGAAGCCCGCAGGCACTTCGCCGCCTCCTTCGAGTTGGACCCGAAGGGGCCCTTCGCGGCGCAGGCAACGGATGCCTGGAGCGCCCTGAAGGCGAACCGGACGCCGCATTTCGAGATGCCGGACATCGTCCGGCGGGAACGGAATCTTCCCGCGCCCGAGCAGAACTCGCCTCAAGTGCAGCAGAATCAGCCACCTATGATCGACTCGCTGGACTGATTTTTTTTATTCTTTCGGGGTTGACTTCAGGGCCGTTCTGCCTACTCTCCCGCCTCTCGCTTGTGACGGAAATCAACCGCCATCGCAGCGCGAGACACCGGAAAGACCTTCTCCTCAACGGGAACGAATTTCGGCCACAACGACGCCTCGGGAGG
>JAJFLJ010000147.1 GCA_021772755.1 Candidatus Sumerlaeota bacterium | reverse complement strand
GCCTTTTCCTTGAGGCCGCCGATCTTGAGCACGCGCCCCCGCAGGGTGACTTCGCCCGTCATGGCGATGTCCTGGCGCACGGGCAGGCGGGAGAGGGCGGAGGCGAGGCTGGTGGCGATGGTGATGCCGGCGCTGGGGCCGTCCTTGGGGATGGCGCCTTCGGGGACGTGGAGGTGGATGTCGGTGACTTCGTGGAAGTCGGGGTCGATGCCGAGTTCGCCGGCGTGGGCGCGTATCCAGGAGAGGGCGGCGCGGGCGGATTCCTGCATGACTTCGCCGAGCTTGCCGGTGAGCTGGAGGTTGCCTTTGCCCTTCATGAGGGTGACTTCGACGGGGAGGAGTTCGCCGCCGGCTTCGGTCCAGGCGAGTCCCATGGTGATGCCGATTTCGGGCTTCTTGTCGACGTCCATGTCCTCGAACTTCGGTGGGCCGAGCAGTTCGCGCAGGCGGTCGGTGCCGATGGGCGAGCGTTTCGTGTCGGGCCGTTCGACGAGTTCGCGGGTGACCTTGCGGCAGATCTGCGCGATGGTGCGGTCGAGGTTTCGCACGCCGGCCTCGCGGGTGTACTCGGCGATGACGGTCTTCATGACGGAAACGGAGATGGCGACCTGGGGGGCCTTGAGCCCGTGGCGTTCGCGCTGGCGGGGGAGAAGGTGGCGCGTGGCGATGTGGCGCTTTTCCTCTTCGGTATAGCCCGGCAGGCGGATCAGCTCCATGCGGTCGAGCAGCGGGTAGGGGATGCCTTCGACGGTGTTGGCGGTGGCGATGAACATGGCGCGGCTGAGGTCGTAGTCGACTTCGAGATAGTGATCGACGAAGGTCTTGTTCTGCTCGGGGTCGAGGACTTCGAGCAGCGCGGAGGCGGGATCGCCGCGGAAGTCGCTGGACATCTTGTCGACCTCGTCCAGCAGGAAGACGGGGTTAACCACGGCGGCGCGCTTCATGGACTGGACGATCTTGCCCGGCAGCGCACCGACGTAGGTGCGGCGGTGGCCGCGGATTTCGGCTTCGTCGCGAACGCCGCCGAGGGAAATGCGGACGAATTCGCGCCGCGTGCAGCGCGCGATGGAGCGGCCGAGGGAGGTCTTGCCGACGCCGGGGGGGCCGACGAAGCAGAGGATGGGTCCGCGGCCGGGGCCGGCGTGCTTGACGACGGCGAGGAACTCCAGGATGCGCTCCTTGATCTTCTTCAGGCCGTAGTGGTCCTTGTCGAGAATGCGGCGCGCGCTGCCCAGGTCGATGGTGTCCTCGGTGGCCTTCGTCCAGGGCATCTCGGCGAGCCATTCGAGCCAGGTGCGGGTGACGGCGGCTTCGGGGGACATGGAGGGCATGCGGGCGAGACGGGCGAGTTCGCGCTCGGCCTTGGCGCGGGCCTCTTCCGGCATGCCGGTGTCCTCGATGGACTGGGCGAGTTCCTGCAGGTCGGGGTCGTCCTCGCCGCCGACGCCGAGTTCGCGCTCGATGGCCTTGAGCTGCTCGTTGAGATAGTACTCGCGCTGGCTCTTGCCGATCTGGGTCTTCACCTGGCCGTCGATCTTCTGCTCGATTTCGGCGATCTGGTTTTCCTCGTCCAGGTACTGGTTGAGAAGGATGAACTTCTCCTCCATCGAGTTGGAGTCGAGGATCTCCTGCTTCTCCTCGATCTTGAGGGGAACGTGGCTCGCGACCGCATAGACGAAGGCGAGGGGTTCCTTGATGCTGCGCACGCTGGAGAGCAGGTCGGCGGGAATGCGTTCGGAGACTTCGGCGTAGTGCTCGAAACCGGCGAGAGCGGCGCGCTGGTGGGCGACGATGGTGGGGCCGGCGGGTTCGTTGATCTGGTTGAGGGCGACGAACGCGCGGAGGCTGCCCTCGTTCATGTCGTACTGAACGGCACGGGCGGCCCACTGGCCTTCGACGAGAACCTTGGCGGTGCCGTCCGGCAGGCGCAGGACCTGGACGATTTCGGCGACGGTTCCGACGGAGTGAAGGTCGTGCTCGCCGGGTTCCTCGACGGTGAGGTCCTTCTGGCAGACGAGGAAGAGACGCTTGTCGCGCGCGAGAGACTGCTCGAGAGCGGTCATGGAAAGATCGCGCATGACAAGGATCGGCGCGACGGAGCCGGGGAAGACGACGAGTTCCTTGAGGGGAAGAACCGGGAGGTATCCGGAGTCGAACCGTTCGGTCATGGCGGCATCCTTCGAGCGCTGGCGTGCGACCGGCGTTTCGCTGGCCGTTCCGGGTCAGACCATCACCGGGACGCAGAGACTGTCCAGAGAAAGTTCCGCCGCGAAAAACGGCGCGCGGGGGCGGGCTACTCCCGGCCGAGCAGCATTTCGGCGGCCAGCGCGCGGCTCTTGGTTCCGGCGGTTCCGTCGAGAAGGCGCGCCAGTACCGCCTCGCGCTCCGTTCCGGAGAGTGCTCGATTCGTTGTGGTTGTGCGGCCCGAGCGCGAGCCTTTCTCGACCATGAGATGACGCTCCGCCTGGGAGGCGACCGTCGCCTGGTGGGTGACGCAGACGACCTGGCCGCCCGACGCGAGCGTTTGGAGCGCGGAGGCCATCCGGACGGTGGCCTTGCCGCTGAGGCCCGCGTCGATTTCGTCGAAGACGTGGAGGCGGCCGGCGGCGTCGCTGGCCGCGAGCGTGTGCAGCGCCAGCATCACGCGCGAGAGTTCGCCGCCGGACGCGACGTCGGCGATGGGACGGGAGGGTTCGCCGGAGTTCGCCGAGAGAAGCAGCCGGATGGACTCGGCGCCGTGGTTGGCCGGTTCGTCGAGGGATGCGAGTTCCGCGTCGAAGCGGGCGCCGGGCATGCCGAGTTCGCGGAGGAGGGACTGCACTTCGTTGCGGAAACGCTTGGCGGTGCGGCGGCGAAGGGCGGTGAGTTCCGCTGCGGCATCGGCGAGGGACTTCGCGGCACGCTCGGTTTCCGCGCGCGCCGCGTCGATCGTGGTGTCGCGGTTTTCGAGCGCGTCGGCCTCCTCCTCCATTTCCGACAGCAGACCAAGAAGGCGTTCGGATTCCGCACCGTACTTGCGCCGGAGCTTTTCGAGCAGATCGAGGCGCGTCTCCACGGCTTCGAGACGCTGCGGATCGCTCTCCAGCCGGTCGGCGTAGGACACGGCGTCGCGCGCGACGTCGCCCAGGCGCGACATGGCCTCCTCCAGCTGGGCGGACAATTCCCCCAGTTCCGGATCGTGGCGCATCATGCGGGCGATTTCCTGGCGCGCGACGCCGAGCCGGTCGAGCGCGGAGGGCGTTTCGACGTCCCCCTCCGAGAGGGCCGCGACGAGACGCGCGGCGCTTTCGCCGAGACTTTCGGAATTGGAAAGCCGTGTGCGTTCCGCTCGCAGGTGTTCCTCTTCGCCGGCTTCGAGGTTCGCGGCTTCGAGCTCCGCGATCTGAAAGCGCAGGAACTCCAGGCGCTGGCGCCAGTGCTTGTCGTCGGACTCGAGCGCGGCGAGTCGGGCGCGCGCGGCCTTCGTCTCCTCCCAGGCGGCGGCGACTTTGGCGAGGGCTTGTTCGTGACGACCGTACGCGTCGAAGAGCGAGCGCTGCCAGGCCGGGCTGACCAGGCGCTGCGCGTCGTGCTGGCTTTGCACCGAGGCGAGGCGTTCGCCGAGTTCCGCCAGCTGGCCGATGGTGACCAGACGACCGTTGATCCACGCGCGGCTGCGGCCTTCGGCGGGGATTTCGCGGCGGACGACGAGTTCGCCGGGGTCGTCCGAGGCGAGGGCGGCTTCGGCGAGCCAGGCGCGCACGTCGGCGCTGGCGGCGAGATCGACGATGGCTTCGACGGAACCGCGCTTTGCGCCCTTGCGGACCAGCGACCCGCTGGCGCGCTCGCCCAGCAGGAGGCCGAGGGACTCCAGCAGGATCGTTTTCCCGCTGCCTGTCTCGCCGGTCACGACGTTCAAGCCCCTGGAAAACTCGACCTCGGCATCCTCGATCAGGGCGATATTGCGAATCTTGAGCAGACAGAGCATGGTCGGCACCTCGCGCGCGCGATGGCGAAGTTCAGGCGAAGCCGCCCGTCGCCGTCAACGAAAAAGCGAAAGCAAGGCGAAGGCCGGACAAGCGGTCCTTTGGCAGCCCCTCTCCGCTTGAGCCCCGCAGACGGCGGGTCATGGTGAGGGCTGCGATTCCAGCCCGCGAACCGAGGTCTCCGCCCATGCGCCGTATGATCGTTCTTTGGACTCTGCTTGCCGCCGTTTTCGCCGCGACCGCCTGCGCGCCGGGGCGGGGCAATCCGGCGGTGGATGCGATCTTCGCGGACTGGGACCGGCCCGATTCGCCGGGGATGGCGGTGGCCGTGATCGATGGGGGCGAGACGGTGTTCGCGCGCGGGTACGGCATGGCGGACCTGGAGCACGGCATCCCCGTTTCGCCGGAGTCGCGCTTCTACATCGGTTCGACGTCGAAGCAGTTCGTGGCGATGTCGATCATGCTGCTGGAGCAGGAAGGGAAGCTCTCGCTCGACGACGACGTGCACGAGTACGTTCCGGGACTTCCGGACTACGGCGATGCGATCACGATCCGGCATCTGCTGACGCACACCAGCGGGCTGAAGGACTATCTGGGTCTTTGGGTGGAGAATGGCGGAACGTGGTTCGACGCGATGCCGCCGGAGGAAGTGATGGCGATGGTCTGCGCGGAGACGGAGCTGAATCACGCGCCGGGCGACAAGTACCAGTACACGAACACGGGGTACCTGTTGCTGGCGGAGATCGTGAAGCGCGTTTCCGGCGACCCGCTTTCCGTCTATGCGCGCGAGAACATCTTCGAACCGCTCGGCATGACCTCGTCGCATTTCCACGATGACCGGACGCGGCTGATTCCCAACCGCGCGCACGGACATCTGCGGCGGGCCGACGGCAGCATCGGGCGCTACACGTCGGCGTTCGATCTCGTCGGCAGCGGGGGACTCTACACGACGGTCGGCGATCTGGCGAAGTGGGACGCGAACTACTACGACAACCGGCTTCCCGGCGGCGACGCAGTGATCCGGCGCATGTCGGCGCCGACGACGCTGAACGACGGGACGACAACGGACTATGGGTATGGCCTGATGACGGGAGAGTATCGCGGACTGCGAAAAATATCCCACAGCGGCACGTTCGTCGGCTACCGTGCGGAGCTTCTGCGCTTTCCGGGACAGCGCTTCTCCGTCATCGTCCTCTCGAACCTGATCGACGTCGATTCGCCGGCGCTGGCGCGCAAGGTGGCGGACGCGTACCTCGGGGAGGCGATGGCGCCGGAAAAGGAATAGTGGGTGGGTCCATTCCCCGGGTTGCCCTATTCTGTGCTGCGCATTGCTGACAACCAACTTGCGATATCATCCGGCGTGGGCAATGGTACTATTGAGTTCAATATGCGGGAGAGGAATGCCTTGTGCTCTCGCTTTTCGAATGATACTCGCGACAGGTTCGACGCGATACTACAGAACATGACGTCCAGCGCGGGTCCGATTTCCGGCGAACACCCATCACTCCGAATCCCATTCTCGGGTGGCGCGTAGATTCTCGTTAACACTTCCTCGCAGTCAAGGTGGCTCTGATCCACTCCCAGCATGACCTCGCTTCTGTCGGTCGTCTTTCTGAGCACAGCCGCAGTAGTCACAGTTTCAATGATACTCTGACTAATATTCTCCGGATACTTCGGACTCCCGAGATGGTTTACCATGACCCCAAGTTGTCGAAGCACTCGAAGTTCGTCAAGGGGGCGCACCAGAAGGCACTTCTGAAAGAAGGCATGCGCTCGGGAGAGATTGTCGGTTGACGAGACCTCTTCGAGTCCGTCCTGACCTCTATGGTAGCGGAGAATCTTCATCTTCAGGACATACAGGCGACCCCACCACCACACCGACCGGCTGTTCCCCGCCATGAATTGTTCGGCCCTGTCCGCGTGACGCCATGCATCGTAGAAGTAGCCATTCCCTGTGGGTAGTGAACATTTGCCGTGAAGCAGCATCGCCTCCGCTCGTCGCAGTTCGAGTATCCCCCACTCATAGTTCAGTGAGCGAAACGGGGAGGTCTCGAGCGCAGACTGGGCTTCGTTCAATCTTCTCTTCGATTCACTCCACCTGTTCAGATGTGCCAGCACCAGGCCATAAACAGTGGAAGCTGTGATAAACTCTCTCTGTTGGTCGCGAGAGTGCCCCAAGGGCATCGACCAACCGTTTCTGATCGCCAGATCCAGAAAAATGGAGGCTTTCGCCAGCAACTCGCTCGCCCCATCTGCGAGTTCACTTCCCAGGTGCCTCAAGGAAGGGATACTGGTCACGCTCTCCGCCACATCCTTGAGCAGTTTGGCCTTTTGCAGGCAGAGATAACCTCGACTTCGGATATACCGCGAAAACCACACTATCCTCGCGTCCCTCTTGGGCGAGTCGACTTCGCTCTCCAGAAAATCAACGAACTCCTGGTACTTCTGAAGGCCAATGTACTTTCTTTCCACACCGCCGGATGGCCCGGCCAGCATGATGTCCTCGAGGCGAAGGTCGAACGTGCTGCTCAGATGTGGGTCTGCATCCTCCCCTCCCACACGCCGAAGTGCACCATACGTATTCTTCTCGGCGGAATGATACCGTCGCTCTGACATCATATTCTTAATGCTCGTATACACGAGATGCTGCTCTCTGTCAGATGAGGACATCCTGGCGTCCTCCACGATTGGAAAAGAGGGCCGCTCCCCGTCCCGATAGACGCCGGATCGTCTTTCGACTGCGGAAACCAGATCGCTAAACTGGCTCCGAATTCGTGCAAGGACCTCGGCGATTCTGGGCGGCAGACCGTTTCCAGCGGCTTCCAATTCGGCGTGGGCGAACAAGTGCGCGGCGGCTTCGATATTGGTCCAGTACTTCAGAGTGCTATGATAGTTGTCCAGTGTGCGAGAAAGCTCCGACAGCGCGAACATCCGCAGGCGATTTCTCGTACGCTCTATAGCCTGCTCCCATCCAGCCTCTGCTCCGCCGCCGCCGCCGAGTGCCAATACTTGCTTGGGGGGCGGCATGGCGACGTCCGCGTACAAGAAACTCTGCCAGTGGTGGTAGATGGATTCGAGAAGCGGAAGATGACTCTGCGAGCTTCGGTAGTACTTCAGGTAGAACTGGGCGATCCGGAAGTGGGTCCGCGAGCGAGTCGCTATCAGCGGTCGCTTCGATGGGTCGATTTCCTGCAGCAAATTGGTATTCCACTGTAGCTTGATGCGCAAGCAATCCCTTACATCGCGATACATCCAGATGAATCCATTGGCCTTTCTGCGCACCACTCCAATGGCGGCCAGTTCGCCAAGCCATCTGCTCACGTGAATGAAGCGCTCCTCGTCGTTGTCCGTCCCCTTTCTGTTGAACCGGGCTGGACAAACGTAGCAGGCCTCCGACCACGTTGCCGCAGGGTGCCGGGCCTGACGAAAAAGCGTCAGAGAGTACAAGAAACGGCGTTTTCGGCTAACAAGCCGATCTTGCCATTCCTCGAACTCCATGTTGTCGGGACGCTTGAGCTCGTGCTCCTCACGGTTCTTCTTGGTAGCCCAAGCCATCGCCTTTCTGACGCTTGGTGGTGAGCCATCGCTTTCGCCACTCTCCCTTGACACATACGGATTGGCGCCAACGATTCTCCACTCCCTGCTTTCCGGGTCAAGGATGGGAACGCTCGCTTCGTTCTCGATCTGCTTCAACTCCATTGCCACCACCCTTGGCAAGGCATGCCCCAGTGAAGCTGCGATGTTCAGTCGCACGCTGCTCTCGCCGTCTTCGCCGCGAACAGTAATCGGATCGGCATCGCGCTCGGCGTGTTCCATAACGAATCGCGCGGCCGTATCAAAGTATCCGCGGCGCTTTGCGCTTAGTCGCGAAGAAAAGGGGCAGTACACTATTCTGAATCCGGCGGCGGCGAACTTTCTCAGGTCCGCGATGAACTTTCCGTCCTCTTCGTTGGTCCACCCGCCGCCGGTCAGACCGAAATCCCTGCCAGCGCCTCCTCTCTCATAGAGCATGAAACACCATGCGGATGGCTCGATTTGCAAGTATCCCACCAGCCGCGCCAGATCCGAGAGGTCTGGCGAGAGGGTGACATGTTCGATGCGAAAGCGACCTGTTTCCAGAGAGAGAATCTGGAGCAGCCTTGTAGAAACCTCGCTCGGTGAGCAGAAATCGTCCAACTCCAGCCATATGACCTTCATGCTGTCGCGCAACTCGCTGGCGGTATAGGACGCAAGGCTGGTGACTCCGTATTCGCCATCCAGTAGAAGGAGATTGTGCAGAACGGTACCATCGTGTTCCGAAAAGTACACGTTGTTCAGTATTTCGTGGTTTCCACTGGCGATTTCCTTCTGGAAGTCTTCGAACCCTAGATCGCCTCGAAGTAGCCTTGAGAGGTACCGAGCGCCCTGAAATATCATGCTGGGGGCAATGTTGTGTGTGTCGGATTCGTCGCAGGGAAGTGGGGGAAGATATTCTGGTGGGTCATACTGGACGCCGGCAGGCGGAAGACAGCGGGAAGCGGAGGTGAATAGCTGGACAAGAAGAGATTCCGTGTCATAGCATAAAAACCGGACTCGCTCGCAATACGGCTGCCGGGTATTCTTGATGGTGCCCTCGAACGCTCTCCGCGCTTCCCTTTCTGCGTCAGGTGTATGAGAAACCCAGAATATTCGCGATTCATCAACTTCAGCGAGGACGTGTTTCATTAGGAGGACGATTCGCCGATCGGCGCCGCTGTAGCCAGTTACGAGGAGATGCCCCCGCGACTCGGAGAAATACTGTGAGAAATGCTCTTTGTCCTTCTCCAGAGGGTCATCGTCCAGGTTGAACCCCGCCCTGGTGGAGAACTTACTACCGTGCAGATTGACTACGGACAGTGCGTCGCGCATTGTCCTGTACTTCGGAAGCGAATCGAGAAGGTGTAGATCGTAGACCTGCGCTCTTACACGCGCTTCTTCCAGCGATCGCTCTACAAGCTCGTCGAAGTTCGTTGTCAGAAGCAGTGGGACCCTGAGCGGGTCGCACAGGAGTGCGAGCATCTTGTGGCAGAGGGAGGGTTTCCGTCCCTTTGTGATGAAGATGTTGAATTCATCGACGATCGTGTCATCGGCCTCTTCGAGCGAGGGACCATACGGACCGGGTATTATCCTCGAGAGGAAATGCAGGG
>JAJFLJ010000146.1 GCA_021772755.1 Candidatus Sumerlaeota bacterium | reverse complement strand
GACACGATCGGCTTCCGCACCCAGCAGTTCATCATGGAGCAGCTCGAGCAGACCAGCACCCCGCCCACACACATCGAACTCATGGCCCGACTGACCGACGACAGCGTCGGCGGACACTGGGTCTACTTTCCCGAAGTCGAGGGCGAGGACGGCCGCGTTTTCCCGAGGTACTTCTCCACCACCCAGCTTCGCGCGATCCAGGGACTCGATCCGCGCCTCGGTCTCCAGGGGACTCTCGATGACTATCCGGTCCGCGAATACCCCGTGACCAACAGCCAGACCCCCTATCTGCCCGCCGAGCCCTCCATCTGGGACTTCCCGGAAGACCAGAACTGGGCGCTCTGCCGTGGCCTGGAACCGGGCCTTCCCATCGATGACCACCCACAGGAACTCATCGACGCCGTTCGGATGCCGGACTTCTACTTCCCCTGCGACCAGCACATCCTGGTCCCCCTTCCCGGCGGCGACCCCATTCTCCGCCCCTGAAACCCGGCCAAACCCTTTCGGGCCAGGCCGGGTCCTATCGACGAACCCGGTGATATCGCCCGGGACCGGAGCAAGCGAGTGGCTCTGAAGGACGTGCCCGCCGAACTGGTGGACAGATGCCGCCGCGGCGACGACGCCGCGTTCGACGAGCTGTTCGTCGCCATCCGCGACGACATGTTCCGCTGGATCTACTCGATGCTGCGCGACGAGGACGAAACCGAAGAGGTCCTGCAGGAATGCTGCGTCCGAATCTTCCGCCATCTCCCCCGCCTCAAGGACTCCGCCAAGTTCGGGTCCTGGGCCGCGCGCATGATCGTCAACCAGGTCAACAGCCGCCGCGTCAAGGCGCGCCGCACCCGCCTCGACCACCTCGAAGAGGGCATCGAGGCGGCCACCGACACCCTTCCGCTTCAGGGCACGACGGGAATGGTCAGCCCCCGCGCCGCTGCAGCCCGCAGCGAAGTCCTCGACCACGTCAACCGCGCCATCGCGGAGCTGCCTCCGAAGCAGCGCACAGCCGTCATGCTCTTCGACGTGCAGGGATGGTCGATTCGCGAGATCGCCGAGGAGCTCGAATGCAGCGAGGGCGCGGTTAAGTTCAATATGTTCCAGGGCCGCAGGAAACTTCGACAGTTGCTCGGCCAGTTCGTGGACGGCGGGGGAAATCCAATGTACGGCCACGCGGAGTAGACGACGATGACGGACGACAGACGACACGACGACGGACCGCCCGAGGGCTGGTCACCGGAAACCGACCGCGACGCGGCCTGGGAAGGCATCGCTGCCATGATGCGCGAAGCGGACCGCCCCGTCCTGCCGACGGATTCCCGCTACCGGCAGATGCTCGCCACGATTCGACGGCAGGCCGGTCCCGTTTCCACCGCTCCCGACCGCCGGACCGACACGTTCGGCGGATGGACGCGTGCGGTTCTCTGCGACGGCGGCCCCGCCGCCCAGATTCTGCGCATGGCGGCCGTCGCCGGGCTCGTCTGGTTCGGAGTCAGCCGCCCCCTGCAGCCCGACGCGTCGGTCGAAGTGGCGGCGAGCGCCGCCCCCGCGCGCACGGCCCCGCCGGCAACCTCGCCCGCCACTCTGGCGGCGGATGAGTTCGTCGATCCCGTACCCGCGAACCTCATCGCAGCGACCACGCCCCAGGCGCCGCTGGCGGAGGATCTGCCGAGAGCGGGCGACGGCGTCGTCATGCCCGTCGTCGACTGGCGCGAGTACGTCAGCAACAATGTCGGCCAGAGCGGAGCCATCTATCCCGTCTCCAACAGCAGGAGCCTGGGCTTCGGCGACGCCGGCGGTTCGTCATGGGGCGGCGACGGCAGCGCGGCGGCCGACAACGCGTCGCTCCGCGAGGTCGTTTCCGAACTTCAGCAACTGCGGTTCCACTCCATGGTCAACCAGGACGAAGAGGGTCTCGGCCGCATCCGGCGCTTCGAGCAGCTTCTCACGCCGCTCGTCGAGGAGCGGCGCGCGCTCCCGCCCGACACCGTCCAGGCGATCGACACGTTCCAGCGCGCCGAGGAGTTCCTCGCCGCCCGCCGCAACACCGACGCGCTGATGGCCTACGCCGAAGTCCGCCAGATCGTGCCCGGCTCCTTCGTCGCCTTTCTCGCCCAGTACCAGATCGCCGGCATCTCCTTCATCCATCTGCGCGACTACGACGCCGCGCTCGAAGCCTATCGCAAGACGATGGACGAGTACCCCGCGCATTTCCTCTCCGACGCCCACAAGAACCACATCGCCAGCCGCATCGAGTTCCTGGCGCAGAACCGCGAAGAGGGATGGCGCGCGGTGACCCTCTGGCAGGACGCCCAGATCGCTCCGCCGGAAACCCGCGTTTCGCTGCTGAGGGAAATCGTCGAGACGTCGCCGCAGCTTCCGCTCGCCGCCGACGCCGCGATGGCGCTTCTCGACATGACCGTCGGCGACCCCGCGAAGCCCTCCGTCATGTCGCCGCGCGAACTCGTGGAGCTCTGCAACGACGCCATCGAGTCGCGGCCCGAAAGCGCCCACGCCGCGGAAATCCAGTTCGTCAAGGCGGAGGCCATCTTCCGTCGCCTCTTCGATCTCGAACACGCCGACGTCGAATTCCGAAAGGCCCTGGAAATGCCGGGCGCCGAAGCCATCGCCGACCGCACCCAGGTCCGGCTCAACCAGATCGCCCGGCGAAACTGACCCGGACGGCCTGCGCAACGTGCGCGAATCTTCGGAGATCGTCGAACCACGCTGCGGTTCGATCGATGGCATTCGCGTTCCTCTGGTTGCCTGACAGCAACCAGAGGCTATCGTCTCCAGGCGCGATGCGCCTGAACGAGCCGGTGTGCGCACATCTTCTCCAAACTCCCGATAGCTGACGGCCGATCGCTCGCCGGTGCTCGGAACGAACGTGTGCGGGTCGCGTTCGCTCCTGCGCTGGAACGTCCGCCCGGCCCCACACACGTGAGTATTCGTCCGAGAGACAGGCGCAGCGCGCCTGGAGTCGATAGCCTGCGGTTGCCGCGCAGCGGCTACCGCAGGTCAGGCGAGAAGCGGGGGGGAACCGCAACGCGGTTCGACGCAACTCCCTGCTGCGGAACACCGACCCGCCCGCCTACACGGCGGCGGGCCGCTCCAGTTCCACCCCCGCGCTTCGCAGGCGTTCCCGGTACGTCTCCAGAGAGGCCTCGTCCTTCAGGTCCAGCACGGGCTCCGTGTCGTACTGCTCGAAGAAGAGCGACGCCGGCATGTCCTTCGGAATCCAGAGCGCGTTGCGGACCTTCAGCTCGCCCGGCACGAAACCCCGCAGCAGCAACGCCGTCAGCGTGTTCGCGATCGTTCCCGTCAGACCGCAGATGAACACCACGGCGTTCGCCGGCGTCACGAAACCCGGCTCCAGCCCCGCCGCACGCTCCAGGCGCCGCAGCTTCTCCTCTTCGAAGAACGATTCGACCCGGCCGCGCCAGCCGTCCGCCGCCCAGGGCTCCGAACCCGGATCGCGGCTGATCGTCGGAAAGTACCGCGGCTTCTTCGCGTCGGCGTTCAGAAGCTCTTCCATCTCGTGCCGGTACCCAAGGTCGCGGGGATAGCTGGCTCCGTGCAGAACCAGGTACTGGCTGGTCGCGCCGAACCGGTGAAAGTGGTCGAATGTCATCGACGTAAACGGAGCAAGACCAGTTCCCGCCGCGACGCACACCCGCAGCCGGGGGTCCTCCGCGCCGACCTCGTGGTCCACGGTGAACTTGCCGCGAATCTTCGTGCCGAGATGGATGCGGTCGCCCGCCTGGCATGCGAACACCAGATGCGTCAGCGGATTGTCCGACGTCGGGCGGTTCACATAGCGGATGTAGAAGTCCAGGTATCCCGGCAGCGTCTGGGGCGGCGACGCGATGGAATAGGCGCGCAGCACCGACCCCTTCTCGGGGTGGTTGAGCCCGAGAACGGTATACTGGCCCGGCGTAAAGGTCTCGAAGGACTGCTCGTCGGGCTTGACGCGAAAGATCGCGAGCCCATCGGCCAGGTCCTGGCGCTCGGTGATGGTCGCATTGTACTCGATCGGCTTGCGAGGCACGTCGGCTCCGTTCGCATCAACTCGGGGGACAGTGCAGCCCAGCGCACCGGCGAGCGGCGTGTCAACGCGAAGAGAGGGGGCTCGGGAAGTTGTGAGTAAGTCGGGCGCCACTCGCGCGCGCCACCGGGCCGCTGGATCGGCCGTCCCCCCGGGACTCGGTCACTGGGGCCTGAGATACCGGCACTAAAGTGCCGGTCTAACATCAGCCGAGCCCTCCGGGCTCTGATTGCCGGATGGCGGGGATCGCCGCGAAGCGAAGGCGATGCGAAGCAAACCGATGCGGAAGCCCCACCAACGAACAACGTTCAACGCTCAGCGAACAACGCACTCCTCCCCACTCGCCACTCAGCACGCGCCACACTTAGCGCCTCTACGCCCCCGAAGGGGGCAGCGCTCCGGAGGAGCGCACGCGGGTAGCCCGGGGCGGGAGTCCCGGCAGGGACGACCTGGCCCCGGGTCGGTCGGCGCGGAAAACCCGGGGCTGGCGCGGTCTTCGCCGGTTCGGCGTCGAGCGCAGCGAGACACGAACCGCCGGGCGAAGAACGTGACAGCCCGGCCTCTGCGGAAAGGCTGGCGTTTTGCTTGGGCGGGACGCCCAAGCCACCCTCGAAGTGCGACGTTCATCACCCATCACTAACAACGATCAACTGCCAACTCTCAACGATCATCCCGCCACGCCCCTCTCGCCCGGTTCGGTGTTCTCACGGAGGCACGGGGAATACGGAGGAAGGGGAGCGAGAATGAAGATGAGGACGAAGATGAAGATGTAAAGCCCTGCCGCCTTGCGAACGCTTTCGCCCAACGAACAACTACCAACCAACAACTACCAACGAACAACGCCGAACGTTCCCTCCCACTTTCCAGCCGGCTTTGCCGACCCGCAGCACACCCCGACTCCCAGCGAACAGAGCCCGAAGGGCTCGGCTGATGTTAGCCCGGCACTTCAGTGCCGGGAACCCGAACGCCTCCCGCCCCGGAGTCCCGGAGGGACGACTGAATGTCCCGTCTGGAACGCACGACGAACGACGAACAGCGCGAAGCGTTCAACGCGCCACTCGCCACTCGTGCCGGAGTGGTCTTGGCAATGCGGCAACAGTCGCGCAGAGACGTTTCTCGCGAACCGGTCTTGCCACAGACCTACGTACACTTTGAGACACATCGGGATTCGGCAACGCAAGCGCGACCATCGAACACTCCCAACTCCCCATGGTATTCGTCGGAAACAAGGCATGTTTCCCCCAACTACTCAGGCAGCGGGTCGATGAGTTCATACGGCGTGTTAATCGCTCGAAGATCCTGCAATTCCTCCCAATCCAGAATCGGCATATATACAGATTCAGGTATGCCACTGCCAACGGGATCCATCGCCACCTTGCGGTCCAGTGGCGCGTCGATCCAGCGCAATACGATGGGATCATCCAGCTGCAAACGCGCATGGCCACTCTTCGAGCCATGCTTTCTCAGCAGACTGTCGATGTCTTTGACATCCTCATAGGATACAGACGGGAGACGTCCGACGTGATCCAACGGAGTTAAACCGTAGTTGTCCCTCGCGTTCGGATCAGAACCCGCCTCCAGCAGTATTCTTGTGGCGAACAGGTTGTCTTCCGCAGCAATGTGAAGGGGTGTCCTGCCCAACGGATCGCGCGAGTTCAGGGTCTCTTCTCTTTCGGCCAGCCTCTCAAGAAGTTCCATATACTTGCGGGAACGCTCATCTCCATTGCCAAACCACGCAAGGCTCGCTGCCCTGAGCAACAGATGCGGAGGGGGAAGGTGGCTATAGGTACTCTCGTCTTTCAGCGCCTCCGATTCGGACACATGCGCCATAACCGCCTCCTGAACCTCGCTGTCACTGCCATCGGCGATGGCCTGCATCGCGTAATCGTAGGACGTTTCGGCCATGTCGCCATCCCCCGCCGAACCACAGCCGAGTATCAGCAGTCCATGAAGGGCTGCGAGCAAGGGGAGGAGGAAGTTCTCTACTCGCAAGGCCATCTCGTCGGTCCGGCGAACCTGCTCAAGCCGGTCTTCCAGTCTCCGAATGTCCCACTCTTCCCGTTCGCCCACCAGCTCCGTTCGCGTTCGGCGCTCCCGTCGAACGTCGTGTCCTGGGTTCAGACGAAACTCGCGGAAGTATCGTCCGAAGTCAACCGGACCGGCGCCGGACGAAATTGTCGCGCTTTGGCGGTTGACCGGGGAACGGGGTGGGGGGACGGTTCGCGCCGACATCCGATCGAGGTTCGCAGGAGAGAGCCCGCCAACGGGCCGCCGAAGGGGTAAGCCGCCTCCCAAACTCTCAGGCAAAAGGACTGCGAACTGACGGACCTCTGGAGAGTGCCCGACCTTGTGCCGGGCCGCCGAAGGAGCACCCGGCCCCCCGTGCCGGCGATCTCTCAGGCACCCTGGACAGAGGGAGGTGCGAGCGCCCGACCGGCGCCGCCAGGGTTACCCGAGAGGTCCGCGATGTCTTCCGACGCGACAGCACTGCAGCGCACGCCGCTTCACGATTCCCACGTCCGGCTGGGGGCCCGCATGGTGCCTTTCGGCGGGTGGGACATGCCGGTGGTCTACGACAGCCAGATCGCCGAGCACGAGGCGGTGCGCGCGGCCTGCGGCATCTTCGACGTTTCGCACATGGGGCAGGTGCGTTTTCGCGGGGCCGGCGCGGGGGAGTTCCTCTCGTGGCTGGTGCCGGGAAACATCGCGCGCCTGGCGGACGGCGGGTCGCTGTACACGACGCTTTGCAACGAGGAGGGGGGCGTCATCGACGACCTGATCGTCTCGCGGCTCTCGGGGGAGGAATACTTCGCCGTCGTCAACGCCGCCACCCGCGAGAAGGACATCGCCTGGATGCGCGCGAAGGCGGCGACCCGCGCGGGCGGCGCGGTGACCATCGAGGACGAGTCGGAGCGGTGGGCCATGATCGCGGTGCAGGGGCCCGAGGCGCTGGGGATTCTCGACAACCTGGTTCCCGAGGGCGGATGGAGCGGCACGAAGCCCTTTTCGATCCATTCCGTGCGTTCCGCCGGGTCCGATCTGCTGGTTTCGCGCACGGGCTACACGGGCGAGGACGGCGTGGAACTGCTCTGTCCGGCGGCTGGCGCGGCGACGTGGTGGGAGAAGCTGCTGAAGCTTGGGGCGAAGCCCTGCGGTCTGGCCGCGCGCGACAGCCTTCGGCTGGAAATGGGATACTGTCTCTACGGCCAGGACCTGGACGAGACGATCTCGCCCTTCGAGGGCGGCATCGGGTGGACCGTTTCCTGGAAGAAGCCGGGCGACTATATCGGTCGCGGGGCGCTGGAGAGGCAGCGTGCGGAAGGTCCGCCGCGCACGCGAATCGGGCTGAAGCTGGAGTCGCGCAAGCCGCTGCGCCACGGCGACCGGGTGCTCTCGGACGGTACGGACATCGGCGTGGTGACGTCCGGCGGCTACTCCCCCACCGCGAACGTCGGCATCGGCCTGGCCCTGGTGGATACGGACCAGGCGGAAGGAAAGAGCGTGCTGGAAGTGGCGGGCCGGGGCAAACCGGTCGCCGCGCAAGTCGTGAAACCCCCGTTTATCTCGAAGTGACGAATTCCCCCGCGAAAGGACCGTGCAGCGCATGGACGCCAAGTCTCTTCTCTATACCAGTTCCCACGAGTGGATCGAGCCGGAAGGCGACGTTCTGAAGATCGGCATCAGCGATCACGCCCAGCACATGCTCGGCGACATCGTGTTCGTGGAGATGCCGGAGCCCGGCAAGCGGGTGGCCGCCGGGGACGAACTGCTGACGATCGAGTCGCCGAAGGCCGCCGCGTCGGTGTACGCGCCCGTCAGCGGAGAGGTCGTCGAAGTCAACGGGGACCTGGAGTCATCGCCGGACATCGTGAACCGTTCGCCGACGGAGGACGGGTGGATCGTGAAGATCCGGCCGTCGGACTTCGCGGCGGAGAAGAGCGCGCTTCTCGCGTGGGACGCGTACTCCAGGCATCTCGAAGAGGAATAGCGGCGGATGGCCTACACACCACACACCGAGCGGGACATCGCGACGATGCTGGACGCCATCGGGGCGAAGAGCATCGACGATCTCTTCGCGGACGTGCCGGAACGGATTCGCCTGGCACAGGCGCCAGACATCCCGTCGCTCGACGAGTACGCGCTCACGCGGTGGTTCGAGACCGCCGCGGCGGAGAATCGCACGGCGCAGCCCGGCCGCCTGTTTCTCGGCGCCGGCGCGTACAGCCACTACACGCCGGCGGCGGTGAAGAACCTGATCGACCGCGGCGAGTTCGTGACGTGCTACACGCCGTACCAGGCGGAGGTCAGCCAGGGAACGCTGCAGGCGATCTACGAGTTCCAGTCGCATATCTGCGCGCTGACGGGACTGGAGGTCGCGAACGCGTCGATGTACGACGGGGCGACGGCACTGGCCGAGGCACTGACGCTGGCGGTCCGGCACACGAACCGCAACCTGGTGTGCCTGCCGGAAACCCTGCATCCGCACTATCTGGCGGTGTGCGAGACGTTTCTGCGGGAGATCGACGTCGAAATCCGTCTTCTCGCGTCGAAGGACGGCGAGGCCGACTACGGCGCGGAGGCTCGCGAAGCGGCGGCGGTCGTCGTCCAGACTCCGAACTTCCACGGCGTCCTGGAGGATGGCACCGCAGCGCGGCGGTTCGCGGACGCGTGCGGGGCGCTGCTCGTCGCGGTCTGCAATCCGACGGCGCTGGCGGTGCTCTCGCCGCCCGGCGAGTGGGGCGCGGACATCGCCGTCGGCGAAGCGCAGCCCCTGGGCATTCCGCTGCAATACGGCGGTCCGTATGCGGGCTACTTCTCCTGCACGCAGAAGCTGGTGCGCAAGATGCCGGGACGGATTTCCGGCAAGACGACGGACGCGGAGGGGCGCGAGGGATACGTGCTGACGCTGCAGACGCGCGAGCAGCACATCCGCCGCGAGCGGGCGACGTCGAACATCTGCACGAACCAGGGGCTGTTCGCCCTGATGGCGACGATGTACCTGACGTTCGCGGGGAAGCGGGGACTCGTCGAGGTGGCGGAGACGTGCGCCGCGCGGGCGCATGCGCTCGCAGGCCGCCTGGTGGCGGAGACCGGCGCGTCGATGAAGCACGACAAGCCGTTCTTCCACGAGTTCGCTCTCGCGCTTCCCGTTCGCGCCGCCGATTTCCTGCGCGCCATGCGCGACGACCACGACATCGTGGCCGGGTTCGACCTGGGGCGCACGGGCGCGGCGAACGAACGCGACGTTCTCGTCTGCACGACCGAACTCAACACGCCGGCCGACATCGACGCCTATGTCGCCGCGGCGAAGTCCGTCCTCGCCGGAAACCTGGCCGGCGCCGCCCGATCCTGAGGAGCACGCAATGACCATCGCGACCCGCGACATCCACGACACAAGCGTTCCCGGCCGGCGCGGAGCCCGCATTCCCGTCGCCGACGCGGCGGAACGCGCCGGCGCGCTCGATGCGATTCCGCCGGCGATGCGCCGCAAGCGCGCTGCGGAACTTCCGGAAATCTCGGAACTCGACGGCATTCGCCACTTCACGCGCCTTTCGCAGCGCAACTACTCCATCGACGGCCAGTTCTATCCGCTGGGCAGCTGCACGATGAAGTACAATCCGAAGATCAACGACCGCCTCGCGAGCCTGGCCGGCTTCGCGAACCTTCATCCCATGCAGGACGACGCCGACGCCCAGGGCACGCTGCGTGCGATGCACACGCTGCAGGAATACCTCAAGACGGTCGTCGGGATGGACGCGGTCACGCTGGTGCCGGCCGCCGGTGCGCAGGGGGAGTACTGCGGGCTGGCGCTGATCAAGAAGTACCTGCGGGCGAAGGGCGAGGCGCACCGCGACGTGGTGCTCGTGCCCGACAGCGCCCACGGAACCAACACTGCCAGCGCCGCGCTGGCGGGATTCCGCGTCAGGACCATCAAGAGCGATCGCGGGGGCCGCGTCGATCTGGAGTCGCTGAAGGCGGCACTGGACGAGAACACCGCCGCCATCATGCTCACGAACCCGAACACCTGCGGGGTCTTCGAGAAGGACATCCTGGAAATCGCCCGTCTGGTCCACGGGGCGGGGGGGCTGCTGTACTACGACGGAGCCAATCTGAACGCGATCGTCGGCCGGGTGCGTCCCGGCGATATGGGCTTCGACGTCGTCCACCTCAACCTCCACAAGACGTTTTCCACGCCTCACGGGGGCGGAGGACCAGGCGCAGGAGCCGTCGGCGCGGCCGCCCGCCTGGCGCCCTATCTGCCCGACCCGAGGGTCGAGAGGACTTCCGCCGGGACGTTCCGACTGGCCAGCGGGGGCGAGGACTCGATGGGCCGCCTTCTGGCCTTTCACGGAAACACAGGGGTCTTGATTCGTGCCTTGGCATACACTTTGGCGCAAGGGGGCGAGGGCCTCCGCGACGTCGCCTCGCTGGCGACCCTGAACGCCAACTACGTGCTGGCGGGGCTTCCGGAGGTCTTCGAGGAACCCTTCGAACGGCCCTGCAAGCACGAGGCTCTGGTGAGTGTCAGGAAGGCATCCAAGTCCAATGACATCAAGGCTTTCGACGTGGCCAAGCGCCTGCTGGACCTCGGGTTTCACGCCCCGACGATCTACTTCCCGCTGCTGGTTCCCGAGTGCCTGCTGATCGAGCCCACGGAGACCGAGAGCCTGGAAACGCTGGACGCGTTCCTGGCTGCCATGAGGCAGATCGCTGCCGAGATCGAGAACGATCCGGACATTCTGCGCTCGGCCCCCAACAACCTGCCGACGGGGCGGCTGGACGACGCCAAAGCCGCCCGGGAACTGAACGTCTGTTGCCGCGTGGACCTTCCCGAGGGGGGAGGCTGAGCCGACTGCCCAAGGCTCCGATTCCCGCGCCCCCTGTTTTGCATCGACAGCCGCCGCGCCCCGCTCCATGAGAACGCTTGCGGGTCGTACCAAACCCGCCGGGAGACGGGGACAAAAGCCCTTGCGCACTATTTCGCCGCCGCCTACCAACCGTACGCCAGTAACACGAGTGGGGACAGGGCTGAACGTGCGAAACGGGAAGACCTGTGACCCGACAAATACCGTTCGAAGGATGTCCGTATGGAGCGCCGGGATTTACTGAGGGGCCGAGCCCGCTTGTTTGCGTGCGGGCTGCTGCCAGTTGCCTTTGCATTCTGCACACCGATCGCCCCGGCCCAGACCGGCGGCGAGTCGTACATTCTGTACGACGGAAACCGGGTGGAACTTCCGGTGGCCGACGACGTGGTGGTGCTGGAGTACGAGAATTCTTCGGGCAAAGCCATGCGCGACGCCGCGAAGTCCGACGCCGAGAGCCTCGGCGTGGAGATTCTCGAGGACGTTCGGCGACTCCCCAACCAGGTCTTCGTGAAGGGCAACGTCGATGACGTCAGCGCCGCGCTGAAGGCTGCGGGCGGCAAAGTCACCTCCGGCGTTCGCGTTTCGCCCGTCTTCTACTACAAGGGGGTGAAGAGCCCCGACGCCATCGTCGCGATTCCCGACCGCCTGATCGTTTCCTTCAAGGCGGACCCCGGACTGCAGGCGCTCGCCGCCTTCGAGTCCGAGCACGGACTCGCGAACGCCCGCGAGATCCTTCCCGCCGTGTACGTGTTCGACGTGGTGACCACGCCCACGAAGGACATTCCCAAGCTTTCCATCGACGTCTACGAGAAGAGCAAGTCCTCGGTCCGCTACGTCGAACCCGACATGGTGCTGCACCGGGAGTTCCATTCGTCGACGGGCGTTCCCGCCGGAGACAAGGGAGACCCGCTTCTCTTTCGCCAGTGGCACATCGAGAACACCGGCCGGAACCGGATTCCCCGCGGCACGCAGGACGTCGATACCGACGCCCCCCGCGCGTGGAACTGGAACGTCCGCGGAGTCGATGGCGGCGACGGCAGGACGAGAGCCTACTTCGGCGATCCCTCCAACGCGTTCAATCCTGGCAACCCTTCGGTGAAATTCGTTTCCGTCGCGGTCTTCGATTCGGGAACCGACCTGGACCACGAGGACTGGCAGATCAACCAGTCGGACCCCGACAACGGCACGAACCCGGCTCTCACAGTGATTCACCCGATCCAGGGCATCGACGGACTCGACGACGACCCCGTGCCCGATGCCGACAACGAGGAATCGCATGGAACGCGGGTCGCCGGAACGATTTTGGCCGCCCGCAACAACGGAACAGGCGGCATCGGAATCGCTCCGCTCGCCAGGCTCTACACCGTCCGGATCGGAGATACGAGTTCCTTCGTCTCGGAGTCGAAACTGGTCGAACTCGTCGGAAACACGGTGCTCAACCGAATCGATCTCGGGAACCACTCCTACGGAGGGTTCGCCCCCACCGGGGCGATGGCCCAGGCCTTCGAGGTCGCCTACCAGTCCGGACGCGGCAATTTCGGCGCCGCGCACTTCGTCTCCAGTTCCAACGACTACGCCCACATGGCGTTTCCAGCCCTCTACGACTGGACGTTCTCGGTCGGCGGCGTCGACGACACGGGAAACAAGGTGAGCTACGCGAGCTGGGGCGGCAAACTCGACTTCGTCGGAATGACGCAGCAGCTCGGCGCGTCTTTCGCCGGCGGCACGGCATTCGGATCGCGCACCGGAATCCTGACGACCGACATCATGGGCGCGCCCGGTTCGGACCAGCCCAACCCGAACAACCTCGAAAACCCCCTCGGCAACTATGACTTCAACTTCAACGGCACCAGCGCCGCCTCACCGGTTGTGACGGGCGTCGCCGCTCTGGTGCTGGCCGAGTTTCCGCAGTTCACCCCGACCGACCTCTTCAACCTTCTGGTCCTGACCGCCGACCGCTATCCCTCCGAGTACGACTACATCCCCAAAGGCGCCTTCACGGCGCGCCTCGCCGAGTACTCCCCCCCCCCGCCGCCGCCCCCTCCCGACGAGGAAGAACCCAAGAGCGCAAAGGGCGCACCCCCCGCCATCGAATCCTACGGCAACCCCAACGGATTCCGCGGCGAGCAGACCCTCGTCTCCTTCGTGAGCGACGGCTACTCCCAGTTCTTCGGGTACGGTCATCCGAACCCCTACAATGCGATCGCGGGCAACTACGCGAAGAGCCCCTTCCGCGACTACGAGGACCCGGGCACGCCCCTCGGGGACTTCGGCGAACTCGAGCTTCTCTACGACGAGAACCTGGGCGATGCGTTCCAGTCGCTTTCCGACGCCTGCCGTACGCTTCTGGCGGGCGAGGAGGGCGACCCGTCGGAGGTCGAACTCGAGGATATCCTCGCCTGTATCTACAACCACGACGTCGATTACAACAGCCTGCTTCCCTTCTTGATGACATCGCCAACCTACTTCGGCGACGTCACGGAAATGGGCTTCGTCGCATACCCCAACGCCGGATTCCCGGCGAACTTCGAGTTCGGCGATACCATCGCGCTTGGTGGCGACTTCGATCCGGGAAGCGGCCCGGTCCCCTTCGTCATCGCCTCCTCGATTCCGACGGGCATGCCGTTCGCCCCGACCGGCGATTCGCCGATCATGGTGGATGCCGACGACAGCGATCTGTTCTACAACCCCCGCGGCCGCTACCAGGCCAGCCAGCAGTACGCCGTCGAGTGGGGCAACGATGCCATTTCCCAGGCGCTGATCCCCTACGTGGTCGAAGGTCTTCCTCTCGTTCTGGAAATCACGCTGAAGTACGAACTGAGCGTGGCCAACGCATCGTCGAATCCCCCTGGCATCTCCAACGAATTCGACGAGATTCGACTCCTCTTCAACGGCAGTCGCGTTGGGCAGTCGATCATCGGCGAATCCATCAATCTGCCGGCGCAGTTCATTCCCCCTCCCCTGAGCGAACAGGAGGACGACGAGTTCGATCGTCCCACGACGGTCTGGCCAGGCGTCTTCATCTCCGACAGGCCGCGCGATCAGCTCTTGTTCCGAACGTACCGGTTCCATGTGCCGGCGAGCAGAGTCGCGGCCACGCCTCTCGTCCGCGACGACGAGGACGAGATCATCGGGACCGTCGCCTCCATCCGCCTTCAAATGAACACCGGGCCATCCTATTTCCCCGAGTACGACACGACTTCACCCCCCGATCAGATTCTGGAAATCCGCCGCGACTCGATGGGCTTCCATCTGGCCGACTTCAAGATCTGGGGCGTCGATCCGACGACGGATCCCAATACGGGACTGGCGGGCGCCGACATCGTCGATCCGTCGGAAATCCGCGTCGCCGACCTGGGCACGATGCCCGTGTTCTCCGGCGCGGAGAACGAGCTGTTCTTCGTCGGCACGGACGCGCGACTTGCGAACGGCCCGTCTGCCAACGTGCTTGGCACCGTCAAGACCGCGCTGGCGGACGGTGGAACCCGAATCCATCCCCCCAGCGGCGACGACAGCATACCGGTCAAGGTGGCCCGGGAAGCATATCAGCTCTTCACGGCCCTGACACCCAGTTCCGCCACCCCCCCGAACGAGACGGCCACGGCGATCCGCTCGCTGAGCGTGGACTTCAAGACCGGACAGATGATCTACGTCAAGAACGGCGGCAACTTCCAGCCCAGCATCTGGATGACCAGCAGCGACGGCTATGGCGAGCACCCTCTCTTCCCGCTGGGCGAAGGCGAGGTCGCGCAGGACCGCGGCACCCGAAGCGCCGTCTTCGGACGCAACACCAACACCGTGATCTTCACCAACGGCGACATGATCGAGTCCGCGCGCACGGATGGCACGAAGCGCCAGTTCATCTTCGAGGGCGCGAGCGTGAAACTCGGCTCCTTCGACCATCTTGCCGTCTCGCCTTTCGACGAAACAGTTCTCTTTTCCGCGACGAGCAACGGCTCGGACCGCGGCATCTACTACGTTCCCCGCGATCTGAACACGGCCGGAACGGATTCCCTGCTGCCGGCCGACGAGTGGCAAGTCGTGAACTGGCCCAATTCCGACGAACGCGAAGTCAGTCTGGACCCGACAGGAACTGTGCTCGTCTTCGCATCCAACACCCTGGACATGGAAGAGGGCACTGCGCCTCCGCCGAACGCGCCGTACAATATCTATATCGCCGGGAACTTCGTCGATCATGTGCACTGGGGCGAGTACGTGGATCTCGAATTCGAGAAGGTCGAGCTTCGCCGCGACACCCGGTTCCTGACATCGCCGAACCCCACGGACATGTATTCCTCCGGGCGGTTCCCGAAGTTCGGAAGAAGCCGCGACAGGATCGCGTTCACGGGCTTTGTCGGCAGCACGGCGGCCCTCGGCGAGATCGCCATCGTTGACGTCGTCCCGCCGTCGCCGGCCGATCCCACCCGACCGCCCTCCTACCAGCCGGCTCCCGTCAGTCCGCTGGCCGCTGCGGAGCCTGGCCCGGAGGAACTGGTCTCGCTGGTCGGCGTTTCCAATTTCGACATCAACGCCGACGGATGGAAATTCACGACGACGCCCGGGCTCACGCCGCCGCTGGCCTCCTCCGCGACGGGCAGTCTCTCGCTGGTCGCCAACGGCAACAACACCTCGACG